>NZ_JBFAJA010000029.1:0-120686 GCF_040654975.1 Dactylosporangium sp. NPDC050588
CCTTCGACGGCCGAGGTCACGATGTCGCGGAAGAGCCGCCGCTTCCAGGGGAGGGCGGAGCCGCCGCCGCGGCGGGTGACCTTCGGGACGGAGCAGCCGAAGTTCATGTCGATGTGGTCGGCGAGGTCCTGCTCGACGACCATCTCGACGGCCTTGCGGATGGTGGCGGGGTCCACGCCGTACAGCTGCAGGCTCCGTGGCTTCTCCAGGGCGCCGAACTGGATCATGCTCATGGTCTTGGGGTTGCGCTCGACCAGGGCGCGGGTGGTGATCATCTCGCAGACGTAGAGGCCGGCGCCCTGCTCGCGGCAGAGTTGCCGGAAGGCGACGTTGGTGATGCCTGCCATGGGGGCGAGCACCACGGGCGGGTCGACGACATAGGGACCGAGCTTCAACGTCACGCCTTCGAGCATGCCATGCCGGGCTACTCAGATCGCCGGTGGCAGCGCGCACAAACGATGCTCGGACGTGATCGAAAAGCGGGGAGACGGAGCAGGTCCAAGCGTCACGACGTGCGGGAATGCGGAAGCCGTAAAACGGACACGAAACGCAACGATGCGCGAACCTGCTTGGTGGAGCGCTCCCAACTGCACCCGTAAGAGGCGAATGTGCCGTTCCTTGTGCGACTTGTCTCAAGGCCATGCCAAAGCTCGGAACGCCGCTTTACGGTGTGCCGCACACGGGAACCCTAACGATGGCTCAGTCAACCATGGAGGCTTCAGTGGAGAAGTTCGTCTATGACTTCGAAGAGGGTAACCGGGATCTCAAGGACCTTCTCGGCGGCAAGGGAGCCAACCTCGCCGAGATGACCAACCTCGGCCTGCCGGTGCCGCCGGGGTTCACGATCACCACCGACGCGTGCCGGGAGTTCCTGAAGACCGGCCGTCCGCCAGAGGGCATGGACCGGCAGGTGGGCGAGCACCTCGCCGCCCTCGAGGCGAAGATGGGCCGCCGGCTCGGCGACCAGCGCGACCCGCTGCTGGTGAGCGTGCGGTCGGGGGCGAAGTTCTCCATGCCCGGCATGATGGAGACGGTGCTCAACGTCGGGCTCACCGACCGCAGCGTCGACGGGCTCGCCGCGCAGGCCGGCGGCGACGAGCGGTTCGCCTGGGACTCCTACCGGCGGCTGATCCAGATGTTCGGCAAGACCGTGTGCGACGTGCCCGGCGAGGAGTTCGAGCACGCGCTCGACGACGCGAAGCACGCCGCGAAGACGAAGGACGACCTGGGCCTCGACGCCGCCGCGCTGAAGGCGCTGGTGCGGACGTACAAGGGGATCTTCCGCGAGCACACCGGCCGCGACTTCCCGCAGGACCCGCGCGAGCAGCTCGACCTCGCCGTCAGCGCCGTCTTCCGGTCCTGGAACGCCGACCGCGCCGTGCTGTACCGGCGGCAGGAGCGGATCCCGACCGACCTCGGCACCGCCGTCAACGTGGTCGCGATGGTCTTCGGCAACCTGGGCGCCGACTCCGGCACGGGCGTGGCCTTCACCCGGGACCCCGCGACGGGTGAGCCGGGCGTCTACGGCGACTACCTCGCCAACGCCCAGGGTGAGGACGTCGTCGCCGGCATCCGCAACACGATCCCGCTGCAGGACCTGGCCGGCAAGGACAAGAAGTCGTACGACGAACTCCTGAAGATCATGGCGAAGCTCGAGGAGCACTACCGCGACCTGTGCGACATCGAGTTCACCATCGAGCGCGGCAAGCTGTGGATGCTGCAGACGCGCGTCGGCAAGCGGACCGCGGCGGCCGCGTTCGTCATCGCCACGCAGCTCGTCGACGAGGGCGTCATCGACCTCGACGAGGCGCTGCGCCGGGTCAACGGCGCCCAGCTGGCGCAGCTGATGTTCCCGACGTTCGATCTCTCCCAGGAGCCCGAGCAGCTCACCCGCGGGGTCGGCGCGTCGCCGGGCGCGGCGGTCGGCAAGGCCGTGTTCGACGCCAAGCACGCGGTGGCCATGGCGAAGGAGGGGGAGCAGGTCATCCTGGTGCGCCGGGAGACCAACCCCGACGACCTGCCCGGCATGATCGCCGCGCAGGGGATCCTGACCAGTCGCGGCGGCAAGACGTCGCACGCGGCGGTGGTCGCCCGCGGCATGGGCAAGACGTGCGTGTGCGGCGCCGACGACCTCGACGTGAACCTCCACAAGGGACAGTTCACGGTGGACGGTCACGTGGTGTCCGAGGGGGACGTCATCTCCGTCGACGGCACCACCGGCCGCGTCTACCTCGGCGAGGTGCCCGTCCAGCCGTCGCCGGTCGTGCAGTACTTCGAAGGCACCCTCGACGCCGAGGCCGACCCGCTCGTCAGCGCGGTGCACCGGGTCCTCACCCACGCGGACGGCAGCAGAAGGCTGAGGGTGCGCACCAACGCCGACACGGGCGAGGACGCGGCGCGGGCCCGCCGGTTCGGGGCGCAGGGCATCGGGCTGTGCCGCACCGAGCACATGTTCCTCGGCGAGCGCCGGTCCCTCGTCGAGCGGCTCATCCTGGCCCGCACCGCGGAGGACCGCGACGCGGCGCTGGAGGAGCTGCTGCCGCTGCAACGGGCCGACTTCGTCGAGCTCTTCCGCGAGATGCGGGACCTGCCGGTGACGGTGCGGCTCATCGACCCGCCGCTGCACGAGTTCCTGCCGCCGCTGGAGGACCTCGCGGTGAAGGTCGCCGTCGCGGAGGAGCGCGGCCAGGACCCGGGGCACGACAAGGACCTGCTGGACGCGGTGCGCCGCATGCATGAGGAGAACCCGATGCTGGGGCTGCGCGGCGTGCGGCTCGGGCTGGTCATCCCCGGCCTGTTCGCGATGCAGGTGCGGGCGATCGTCGAGGCCGCCGCGCAGGTCGACGGCGCGCATCCGGAGATCATGGTGCCGCTGGTCGGTGCGGTGCAGGAGCTGGAGACGATCCGCGCCGAGGCCGAGAAGATCATCGGCGAGCACGACGTCGACGTGAAGATCGGCACGATGATCGAGGTGCCGAGGGCCGCGCTGACCGCGGGGGACATCGCCCAGGCCGCCGACTTCTTCTCGTTCGGGACCAACGACCTCACCCAGATGGGGTGGGGCTTCTCCCGCGACGACGTCGAGGGGGCGTTCTTCTGGCGGTACCTGGAGCTCGGCATCTTCGGTGTGTCACCGTTCGAGTCCATCGACCGGGACGGCGTCGGCCGGCTCGTGCGGATCGCGGTCGACGAGGGCCGGGCGGCCCGGCCGGAGCTGCACTTCGGGGTCTGCGGCGAGCACGGCGGCGACCCGGAGTCGGTGCACTTCTTCCACGAGGTGGGCCTGGACTACGTGTCGTGTTCACCGTTCCGCGTGCCCGTGGCGCGGTTGGAGGCCGGCCGCGCGGCTGTCGCCGAGCAGTCGACCTCCGACACCCGTTAGGGCGGAACCGCTGCGCTGAGGTCAGACGTCGAGATCTTCCTCGACGCGGGCCAGCTGGTGCCGGGCCAGCGCGAGGTTGGCCCGGGACCGCAGCACCGCCAGGTACAGGAACAGCCCCTTGCCGGAGCGCCCGGTGAGGGGCCTGATCAGGTGGTACTGGTTGTTCAGCGTGATGAGGATGTCCTCGATGCCGTCCTTGAGGTTCAGCATCTCGATGGTGCGCATCTTGGCGCGGACCACGTCGGTGTTGCCGGCCGCCGCCACGGTCAGGTCCAGGTCCTTCGAACCGCCGAGCACGCCGAGCGCCATGCCGCTGTTGTAGTCCACCAGCGCGACGCCGATCGCGCCGTCGATGGTCATGAGTTCCTTGAGCGCCGTTTCCATGTCCGCCATGGCTACCTCCGTGAGCTTGTTCGTGGGGGAACTGTCGATGGTCTTGGGGGTCGGTTCGTTCGTTCGTCTGGGTCGCCGGTGTGCCCCGCCGTTGCGGCCTACCACCGGGCCGGCTCCGGGATCGCCTGCGCGAAGGTGAGCGCGGCGGTGGCCACCACGTGGGACACCACGCTGATCGACCGTCGCGCCTCGTGGTGCAGCCGCCCGACGTTCGCGTCGGCGGCGGCCAGCAGCACCAGCACGGCGCCGTGGCCGGCCATGTACATGGCGACGTGCCCGCCCATGCTGCTGATCAACACCTCCTGGAAGTCGTCCTGGCCGGCGCTGTCGGCGATCCGCTGGCTGACGCCGAGGCACGCCGCCGCGAGCGCGGCGATCCCCTCGGCGACGACCGTCTCGGCCTCGTCGACGATCAGCAAGCCGTCGGTGCTGGCGACCAGGCACCCGGTGAGCTCCGGCACGGCCCGGCGCAGGCGACCGAGCTCCAGCAGGAGCGCGCCGCGCAGTTCCGCATCGGTGGTCATCGTCGCGTTACCTCCATCTCCCCGTCGGCTCATCGCAGGGACTGCAGCGCCGAGCGGATGCGTTTGAGCAGCGTGTCGTCGGGTGCCTTGTCGATCGCGCCCGGCAGCACCGCCAGGGCGGTGACCCCCGCCGGCAGGTGCCTGCGGGTGTCGGTCGCCGGATCCTCGAACGTGAACGTCCCCGGCACCCGCTGCGGCAGGAGCTCCTCGCCATCGCCGCCGTTGACCGGTGCCGAGCCGGCCGCCCGTCCCGCCGCGGCTGGTGGGGTCGACGACGAGGCCGGAGGCGACGCCGTTGCCGCCCGCGCCGCCGGTACCGGCGCCGGATCCGCGGACGGGGAAGACGCCGGCGCCGCCGGTATCGACGCCGCAGCCGCCGACGAGGACGGTGTCGACGACGGCGCTGACGACGACGTGGGCTCGTCCCCGGTGGGCGGCGGCGACTCGATCAGGCCGGCCGCCGCGAGCCGCCGCACGTCGAGGGTCACCGCATACGCGGAGCGCCCCAGCAGGCCGGCCAGGTCCTGCGGGGTGCGCTGCCCATCGGCGTGCAGCAGGATCTCCCACTGCAGCCCGGACAGCAGCACACGGTCCAGGCCCGGTCGCAGGACCGGCCTGACCGCGGCTGTGTCAGTGACGTCAGAGGGGTGCACCTCGTCGAGGATGCGCCGTTGCCGGGCGACATGGTCGCACAACTGGTCCGCCGTCACGGTGCTCTCGGCGCCGAGCCAGTGCTCGATGTCCGGGGCGAAGCGCAGCTCGGCCCGCTCGGTGGACAGCACGAACCAGGCCGCGTCGTACAACGCGTTGATCGCGCACAGCTCGACCTCGGCCGCGCTGAGGTGCCCGCCCTCCACGAGCGCCCTGGCCGGCCGGGACGGGATCGTCTCCCACACCCGCTCGTCGACCACCCCGGCGGCGGTGAGCAGCCGGTCGACGCTCGGCGCCGCCGGCGACTCGACGCCGTTGACCAGGCCGTCGCGGAGGAAGATCACGCCGCCGGGCTGGCCGACGACGGTCAGCGCGCCGGTCACGCCGAGGCCGGCGAGCTGCTGGAGCGCCTTCACCGGGGTGACGCCACGGCCGAGCTTCGGCTGCTGCCGCCCGTCCTTCACGGTCGCCCTGCCCCGACTGGTCACGCCGCCACCTCCGACATACTTGTCATCATGCAAGTTCCTCGGCGAGGGCCCGGATCCGGCGCCTTGCGATAGCCAGGTTGCCTTCTGCCCGGTCGAGCCACACGTAGAGCACCAGCCGCGAGTCGAAGCCGGTCCGGACGGGCCTGATCAGGTGATATGCCGCCGAAGTGCTGATGATGACGTCCTCGACCGTGTCGCCGGGCACCGCCGGGGCGTACGCGGCGGTCTGCATCGCGGCGTGGATGACGCTCGCGGTGCCCAGCGCCGCCGCGGCCGGGTCGGCGTGCGGCGCGACCTGGTCCTGTCCGCCCTGCATGCCCAGCGACTGCCCGGTCGTGTAGTCGATGAGGCTGGCCCCGATCGCGCCCCGGATCGTCATGGCGCGTCGCAGGCAGTCATCGATAGCAGGCACGGAGTCTCCCGTTCGCGGGCGGGGGCCGGTACAAGGCCGGCGGGCAGGAGGAAGTGGCGCAAAGCGGCAGCAGTGAGGGGGAGGCCGTAACGATGCGCTTCCGGCAAATTACCCCAAGCCACTTGATCATCTACTCCGTGCATTCGGGCGATAACCACCAGCCGATCGGATACTGCTTTTTGCAATTTGCACGTTTACGGGACATGGGGGTCGGGAAGCGACTAAAGTGCCGTCCCCCTGTCACCCACGCGTGCGTTCCGGCACGGCTGCGACGCCCGACGGCGCGGCGTATGGTGGGTCCCCACGCCGTCCACGGAGGTGCGCATGGGGAGCCGGTGGGATGCCTTGATCGTCGATGCGCTCGACCCCGAGCGGCTCGGCCGATGGTGGGCCGAGGTCCTCGACCAGCGGGTCGAGAGCGTGTCCGCGCGGGAGGTCGTGGTCGGCCCCGGCACCGACGGCCACCCACGGCTGATCTTCCTGCGCCATGAGGACCCCAAGCACGCCAAGAACCGGCTCCACCTCGACCTGCGCCCCGACGACCTCGACGCCGAGATCGAGCGCCTGGTCAACATGGGCGCCCGCCACGTGGACGTCGGTCAGCACGAGGACGCCGAATGGCTCGTCCTCGCCGACCCGGAAGGCAACGAGTTCTGCATCCTGCGCCACCCCCGGTAACGGACTTCGGCCGGGCGTACCGCCGGGCCGTCGCCACCGGGCTCGGCCTGCTGACCGTCGCGGCCGGCGCCTTCGCGCTGTACAACGTCCGGCAGATCCTCGTGCAGGTCGCGGTCGCCGTCTTCGTCGCCGTCAGCCTCGACCCGGCGGTGCGGCTGCTGGTCCGCCGCGGGGTGCGCCGCCCGGTCGCGGTCGCCGTGATCATGGTGCTCGCCGTGGCGCTGCTGGCCGGGTTCGTCTGGTCGCTGGCCCCGCCGCTGGTCGGGCAGGGCGGCGACCTGTTGCGCAACGTCCCGCAGTACCTGCGGGAGCTGCCCGAACGGTCACGGGCCTATCGCGAGGTGGCCGACCGCTACGGGCTGACGGCGAAGCTCACCGAGCTCGCCAGGACCCTGCCGGGCAGGATCGGCGGCGGCGCGCTCGGCGTGATCACCGGCATCTTCAGCGCCGTCCTCAACGTCCTGCTGGTCACCGTGCTCACGGTCTACTTCATGGCCGACCTGCCCCGGATCCGGCGCGGCGTCGTGCGGCTCGTGCCCCGGCGGGGCCGCCCCCACGCGGCGCAGGCGATCGACGTCGTGGTCGACAAGGTCGGCGGCTACATGATCGGCAACCTGATCATCTCGCTGTTCGCCGGGGTGTCGTCGTTCGCCTGCCTGTTCCTGCTGGACGTGCCGTTCGCGCTGCCGCTCGCCTTCTTCGTCGCGGTCACCGACCTGATCCCGCTCATCGGCGCCACCGTCGGCGCGGTCGGCTGCACGGTCGTCGCGCTGGTGACCGGTGGGCTCTGGCCGGCCGCCGTCGTCGTGCTCGCGTTCTTCCTGCTGTACCAGCAGCTGGAGAACTACCTGATCGCCCCGCGGGTCCTGCGCGGCACCGTCGACCTGTCGCCGATCGCCGTGCTGCTGGCGGCGCTCGCCGGCGGCGCGGTCCTCGGCGTCGTCGGCGCGCTCATGGCGATCCCGGTCGTCGCGGCGATCAAGGCGCTGATGACGCCGATGGTCGACGCCCTCGACGAGCCACCCGCCGCAGGCGAGCCACCCGCCGGCCGTGCCTCACCCGCCGCCGGCGAGGCGTCTGCCGGTCGCGAGGCGCCCGCGTCGCCGTCCGATCCGGTTCCTGCGGCGCGGGACGAAGATCCCGGGAAGACCTCTAAGCTCGACACGTGAACCCGGACGCGGAACGCTACGTGCACGAGCCGCAGAAGGACCGCACCACGACCAGCGCGGACAACGGCCGCAGCCCGTTTCAGCGGGACCGGGCCCGCGTGCTGCACTCCGCCGGGTTCCGCCGCCTCGCCGCGAAGACCCAGGTGCACACGGCGGGCGCCGACGCGTTCCTGCGCACCAGGCTCACCCACTCCCTGGAGGTCGCGCAGATCGCCCGGGAGATGGGCGCCCGGCTCGGCTGCGACCCCGACGTGGTCGACACCGCCGGGCTCGCCCACGACCTCGGCCACCCGCCGTTCGGGCACAACGGCGAGGACGCCCTCGACGAGGTCGCCCAGGCGTGCGGCGGCTTCGAGGGCAACGCGCAGACCCTGCGGGTCCTCACCCGGCTGGAGGCCAAGGTCCTCGCGCCGGACGGCGCCTCCGCCGGGCTGAACCTCACCCGGGCCTCGCTCGACGCGGTGTCGAAGTACCCGTGGCCGCGGCGCGACGGCTACCGCAAGTTCGGCGTGTACGCCGACGACGCGGCCGTCTTCGAATGGCTGCGCGCGGGCCGCACCGATGCCGGGCGATGCCTCGAGGCGCAGGTCATGGACTGGGCCGACGACGTCGCCTACTCGGTGCACGACGTCGAGGACGGCGTCCACGGCGGCTACGTCGACCTCGCCACGCTGCGCGCCGACGGCGGCGAGCGGGTCGCGCTGTGCGAGGACGTCGCCGCCGCGTACTCCTCCGAGCGCGCCGCGGACCTGGAGACCGTCCTGCTCGACCTGCTCGCCGACCCGGTCCTCGTGCCGCTGGGCCACTACGACGGCAGCCACGCCGCCCAGGTCGCCCTCAAGCGGGTGACGAGCGTGCTCACCGGGCGCTTCGCCGCGGCCGCCGTGTCCGCCACCCGGGCCGCGCACGGCGACGCGCCGGTCCGCCGCTACGAGGCCGACCTGGTCGTCCCGCCCGTCGTGCGGGCGCAGTGCGCGCTGCTGAAGGGGATGGCACTGCGGTACGTGATGCGCCGCCCGGGCTCGAAGCAGCGTTACGCGCAGGAGGTCACGGTCCTCCAGGAGCTCGTGGCCGCCCTGGCGGACCGTGCGCCGGACGGCCTCGACGCCGTCTTCGCCCCGATGTGGCGGGCGGCCCCCGACGACGCGGCCCGGCTGCGGGTCGTCATCGACCAGGTGGCCAGCCTCACCGACCTGTCCGCCACGGCCTGGCACCAGCGGCTGCTGGATCCGGCGGGTGCCGCGGGCGTGTGAACCCTTGGCGGATCGCGGACGGGTAGGGAAGGCTGGGACGTATGGCTGACGAGCGGACATTTGTGATCGTGGGTGCGAGCCTCGCGGGGGCGAAGGCGGCGGAGACGCTGCGCGCCGAGGGCTTCACCGGCCGGATCGTGCTGATCGGCGAGGAGACCGAGCGCCCCTACGAGCGCCCCCCGCTGTCCAAGGGTTACCTGCAGGGCGACAAGGACGCCCGTGAGAAGGCGTTCGTCCACCCCGAGTCGTGGTACGCCGAGAACGGCGTCGACCTGCGCCTCGCCACCCGGGTCACCCGCGTCGACCCGTCCGCGCACACCGTCACCCTCGACGGCGTCGACGAGCTGCACTACGACAAGCTGCTGCTCACCACCGGCTCCCGGGTCCGCACCCTCGACGTGCCGGGCGCCGACCTGACCGGCGTGCGCTACCTGCGCACCGTCGACGAGTCCGACGCGCTGCTGGCGCACCTGGGCAGCGCCGAGCGCGTGGTGGTGGTCGGCGCCGGCTGGATCGGTCTGGAGACCGCCGCCGCGGCCCGCAAGCACGGCGCGACCGTCACCGTCGTCGAGGTCGCCGGCCTGCCCCTGCAGCGGGTCCTCGGCGACGAGGTCGCCACCGTCTTCGCCGACCTGCACCGCGCCAACGGCGTCGAGTTCCGCTTCGGCGCCTCCGTGGCGGAGTTCCGCGGCGCCGACGGCAAGCTGCGGTCGGTCGTGCTCGCCGACGGCACGGAGCTGCCCGCGGACGTCGCCGTCGTCGGGGTCGGCATCCAGCCCAACACCGAGCTCGCCGTCGACGCCGGACTCGAGGTCGACAACGGCATCCTCGTCGACGCCGCCCTGCGCACCTCCGACCCCGACATCTACGCCGCCGGCGACGTCGTCAACCTCGACCACCCCGGCCTGCGCCGGCGCATCCGCGTCGAGCACTGGGCCAACGCCCTCAACGGCGGCAAGGTCGCGGCGAAGTCCCTGCTCGGCGACGCCACCTACGACCGGGTGCCGTACTTCTACTCCGACCAGTTCGACCTCGGCATGGAGTACTCCGGCTTCGTCGCACCCGGCGGCTACGACCGGGTCGTCTTCCGCGGCGGGACCTCGGTCACGGACGGGTTCATCGCCTTCTGGGTCCAGGACGGCCGCGTCCTCGCCGGCATGAACGTCAACGTCTGGGACGTCACCGACGACATCCAGGCCCTGGTCCGCGCCGGCTGGGCCGGCACCACCGTCGACGTGGTCCGCCTCGAGGACCCGAAGGTGCCGCTGGGCGAGCTGCTGGGCTAGCCCGCGCTGGCTATCCTGCAGATATGTCTGAGCAGGTCAGGCTGGTCATCGCCGATGATCAGGCGATGATCCGGGCCGGCCTGCGGCTGGTCGTGGAGACCGCGGCCGCCGGATCGATCACCGTTGTCGGTGAGGCGTCCGACGGCGTGGAGGCGGTCGCGGCCGTCCAGCGGCTGCGGCCCGACGTGCTCGTGATGGACATCGCCATGCCGCGGCTGGACGGGCTGGCCGCGGCCCGGGAGGTGCTCGCCGGGCCGCGGCCGCCGAAGGTCGTGCTGCTCACCATGTTCGACACCGACGAGCACCTGCACGCGGCGCTGCGGCTCGGGGTCAGCGGGTTCCTGCTGAAGGTGTCACCGCCGGAGCAGCTCGTCGACGCGGTCAGGATCGCGGCGGCCGGCGACGCGCTCATCGACCCGGCGGTGACCACCCGGGTGATCGCGTCGTTCGCCGCCCGTCCCGAGCCCGTCGCGCCGCCCGCGCTGGACACGCTGACCGGGCGGGAGCGGGAGGTCCTCGAGCAGCTCGTCCGCGGGCTGTCCAACGCCGAGATCGGCGCGCGGCTGCTGATGGGGGAGGCGACGGTCCGCACCCACGTCGGCCGGATCTTCACCAAGCTCGGGCTGCGCGACCGGGTCCAGGCCGTGGTGTACGGCTACGAGGCGGGCCTCGTCCGGCCGGGCGGATGACCGGCGCTCCCGGTCCGTCGCGGCCGTCCTGGCTCGACGCCGTGCTGGCGCTCGCAGTCGCCGGGGCCGGTGTCGTCGAGGCGTACGGGCGGGCCGGTGCCGGCCCGGGGCAGGTGCACCGGCCCGGGCTCGTCGCCGCCGGGGCGCTGCTCGCCGGCGCGATCCTGCTGCCACGCCGCCGGTTCCCGGTCGCGACCCTCGCCGCGCTGACGGCGCTGTCGGCCCTGTTCCGGTTCGCGGTCCTGGACGACGACTATCCGCTCACCGCCTGGCAGTTCTACTCCAATCTCATCCTCGTGCACACCGTGGGCAGCGCGGCGTCAGGGCGGCGGGCCCGGGCCGCCGGCGCCGCCACCGTCCTGGCCGCCTACGCCCTGCTGCAGACGCTGCCGGGGCAGGACCTCGCGGAGGGACTGATCGGCGCGATCTTCATGGGCGTCGCGTACGGCAGCGGCGTCCTGCTGCGGCACCAGACGGAGCGGACGATCCGGATGGCCGAGCGGGCCGCGGTCGCCGCCGCGCAGGAGCGCACCCGCATCGCGCGGGAGCTGCACGACGTCATCTCCCACCACGTCAGCCTGATGACGCTGCAGGCCGGCGGGGTGCGGATGCTGCTGGCCGGCGACCCCGCCCGCGAACGGGAACGCGACCTGCTGCACAGCGTCGAGCGGGCCGGCCGGGAGACGGTCGAGGAGCTGCGGATGCTGCTCGGCGTCCTGCGTGACGGGCGGGCGCCGGTCGGCCTCGACCAGCTGGACCGGCTCGCCGCGCCGCTGCGCGCCGCCGGCCTCGACGTCAGGATCGGCACGACCGGCACGCCGCGCCCGGTGCCGCCGGCGCTCGGGCTGGCCGCGTACCGCGTGGTCCAGGAGGCGCTGACCAACACGCTCAAGCACGCCCGGGCCGCGACGGTGGAGGTGACGATCGGCTTCCCGCCGCCCGCGCTGACCGTCGAGGTCAGCGACGACGGGTCGGCCACGGTCGCCGGCACGGGGCACGGGCTCGCCGGGATGCGGGAGCGGGCCGCCCTGCACGGCGGCACCCTCCACGCCGGGCCCCGGCCCGGCGGTGGCTACACCGTCGCGGCCACGTTCCCGCTCGGCGGCGCCGCGGCGGTCCCGCCCGCCACCGGCTCCTGAGCCCACTCGGCGTCGGTCATCCGCAGCATCCGCACGCCGATCACACCCGCGCCCGCGATGTAGAGCAGGCTGCCGGCGATCATGCCGATCGGGTAGACGGGGCCGGCCAGCATCCCGGCCAGCATCGCCGGCGGTGCCCACCAGGGGACGCGCCGGTCGTACGCGAGCGCCAACCCCAGCAGGAGCACCCCGAGCAGCCCGAGGAAGCCCGGCACCTGGAACCCCCACTGTGCCCCGCCGGCGGCGAAGGCGGCGTCGGCGAGGCGGTCGCCCGCCGCGGTGCCGAGGTCCGCCTCGAGCCGGGCGTAGAAGAAGTCGCCGAGCATCAGCGCGGAGAAGTTGACGACGCCCAGCAGCGCGACGAGCCCGGCGATGTGCCCGAAGAGCACGGCGCGCCGACGGACCAGGTGGATCATGCCGATGATGCCTGGCACGAGCAGGACCCAGCTCCAGTGCAGCAGCGCGGCGCTCACCGAGACCTGACCGGGGTGGCGGCCGTACGCGCCGTCCGCGGCGTCGCCGGCGCGCAGCGCGGGGTCGGTGAGCAGGCCCGCCACGTACACCAGCGGGGCGGCGACCAGGCAGCCCCCGGCGACGAGGCGGCGGAGTTTGTGTGGCATGGCGACCTTTCAGGCGGTTTTGTGTGACTCGACGGGATGTCGAGCCGGAACCGTAAGCCGGCCGCCGCCGCGCCGTCGTCAGCCGCGGCGCTGACCCGGGTCCGCGTGGCGGCGGACCGCGCCCGTAATTGCTTAGGATCGGAGGCGTTGCGTCGATGTGAGGGCTGCAGGGTCGGCCGGATCGGGGTAGGCGAGCCGTGGATCGAGATCGGGACATGGCGATGGCCGCCATCCGTTCCGTCTACCGGATCACGGGGCGGATCAACACCGGCAGCACCGTCGTCGAGACGCTGAACCGGATCGCCGACGCGGTCGTCGAGCACGCCGGGTTCGGTGCCGCCGTGGTCAACTACCTGCATCCGGAGGGCGTGTACGAGGCGGTCGCCATCGCCGGGTCCGAGGAGGCGCGGGCGGAGCTGCTCGGCGTCCGGTACCCGGCGGCGGAGTTCGACGCGCACCTCGCCGCCGCCGACGAGTGGGGGCAGCTGCGGTTCCTGCCGCACGAGCGGCACAACGACGGCATCCAGTCCTGGATCCCCGCCGCCCCCGACGGCGTGGACGGCATCCCGGAGGAGGAGCGCTGGCACCCCCTCGACGCCCTGTTCGCGCCGCTGTGCGCGCCCGACGGCTCGCTCGTCGGCGTGCTCAGCGTCGACCTGCCCGCCGACGGCAGGCGGCCCGGCGCGTTCCAGCGCGAGCTGCTGGAGATGCTCGCCGCGCAGGCCGGCATCGCGATCAACAACGCCAACCTGGTCGAGGCGCTGCGCCGGGAGCGGCAGCACCTGGAGGCGAGCGAGGCCGCGTTCCGGCTCGCGTTCAACGGCGCCGGCACCGGCATGTGCATGATCGGCCTGGAGGGTGCCGACATGACCCGCCTCGTCCGGGTCAACCCCGCGCTGTGCGAGCTGCTCGGGCGGGACGAGGACGTGCTCGTCTCGATGCGCTTCGGCGACTTCATCCACCCTGACGACTTCGAGCGCAGCCGGGAGGTGTTCGCCGGCGGCGCCGGCACGATCCGCGACTACGAGGTGCGCTGCGTCCGCGGCGACGGCGAGACGATCTGGATCTCCGCGACGATGTCGGTGGTCGCCGGGTCGCCCGCGTTCGCGATCACGCAGATGCAGGACATCACCAGCCGCAAGGCCACCGAGGCCGACCTGGTGCGCAGGGCCTCCCGCGACCCGCTGACCGGCCTGGCCAACCGCGAGGCCGTCGCCGAACCCCTCGCGGCCGCGATCCGGCGGGCCCGCACCGAGCAGGTGATCAGCGCGCTGTTCTTCTGCGATCTCGACGACTTCAAAATCGTCAACGACACCCTCGGCCACGATGCCGGCGACGCGGTCCTCGTCGCCGTCGCGCAGCGCCTCCAGTCGCTGGTGCGGCCCACCGACACCGTCGCGCGCCTCGGCGGCGACGAGTTCGTCGTCCTCATGGGCAACGTCGCCGCCGGCGACCTCGGCGTGCTGGTCGACCGCCTCGAACGCGCCGTCTGCGCACCCGTCACGCACCAGGGGCAGATCATGCGGGTCAGGGTCAGCGTCGGCGTGGCAGTGATCGATGCCACGGTCGAGGACGCGGGCGCCGCGCTGCGGGCCGCCGACCGCGCGATGTACCTGGTCAAGGGCGGTCGTCACGCCGGCGAGGTGACCAGACGGGTGACGGCGTTCGGTGAGCGTTCGGGTGCTCAGGGTGGTATGCCGTTGCTGCGGTTGGCCCGGCCCGAGACGGCCCAGTAGTGTCGTTGCGTCCGCTCCGGTCGACCTGCACCGCATCGGTGCTGCCGGGCGGGCGCCGTCGAGTCGCGATCTTCGCGAGCCGGGGACCCATGCGCGTCCTCTGGGGTGTATCCGTGGCCTGGCCGCGGTAGGGCGAAACTTCCCGCCCGAACCCGTCAGCTAACCCGGTAGGCGGCACCGGAAGGAGTCTGCGTCGATGCCGGCCGCCCGCGCGCCCTCGTAACACCTCACCACTGGTTCCCCCCTTCCAGCATGCCGCCCTCAGGCGGCGTGCCGATGCCGCATGTCTTCTGCCTGCCAACGAAGGAAAACATCAGTAGTGAAGCCCATATTGAAGGTGTTGCCACGCCAGTTCCACCCGCGACATCGCCGGCTGGTGCCCGTGCTCGGAGCCAGGGCCGGCACCGTCTCGGTCGCCGTCCTGTCCGCCACGCTGCTGGGCACCCTGCCGGCTGACTCGCCGGCGTCGATGTTCACCGGCTCCGCGTATGCCGAGTCCGCGGCCGCCTGGTCCTGGCCGTCGCCGTCGTCCCTGTCCGCTTCGGGGCCGTCTTCCGCGCCCTCCGCCGACGCGGCGCCAGCGCCCGCGACGGGACCCCTGGCCGTCGCGGTGCCCGCCGCGCCCGTGCCGCCGGCGCCGCCGGTCGTCAAGCCCGTCGCCGGCCTCGACCAGCGGCAGATGGACAACGCCGCGATCATCGTCAAGCAGGGCCGGGCGCAGGGCATGCCCGACCGGGCCCTGGTCGTGGCGATCGCGACGGCGATGCAGGAGAGCGACCTGTACAACGTCGCCAGCTCCGCCGTGCCCGCGTCCCTCGGGCTGCCGCACGACGGCACCTCGACCGACCACGACTCGGTCGGGCTCTTCCAGCAGCGGGCCAGCCAGGGCTGGGGCACCGTCGCCGAACTGATGAACCCCGCCCACTCCGCGATGCTCTTCTACAACGCCCTCAACCGGGTCGAGGGCTGGCAGCGGATGAGCGTGACCGCCGCGGCCCAGGCGGTGCAGCGGTCGGCGTTCCCCGGCGCGTACCAGAAGCACGCCACCCGCGCTGAGCAGGTGGTCGCCGCCCTCTCCTGACGCTCACCCGCACCCGGCCGGCGCGCCTTCTCGGGGGAGCGCCGGTCAGGCGCGGGTTCTGGATCGCCGGCGGGTGGTGTCGGTCAGGCGCGGGTTCTGGATCGCCAGCGGGGTGTCGGTCAGGCCGGGTGGCGGGTCGCCCAGCGGGCCAGGGCGACGAGCTCGGCGACCGCGGCCGGCTCGGGGATCGCCAGGTCGAGGGCGACCAGGGCCTGCGCGAGGAGGTCGTCGGCCTGCTGGGCGCACCAGGAGCGGGCGCCGGAGCGTTCGACGACCTTCGCGGCGCGCTCCAGGTCGGCCTCGCTGAGGCGGGTCTCGCGGTGCAGCAGGTCGGCCAGCTCGTCGGCGCCCGCGGCGAGGGCGGCGGCGACCGGCAGCGAGCGGCGGCGGCCGCGCAGGTCGGCGAACGCCGGGCGGCCCGTCACGGCCGGGTCGCCCCAGATGCCCTGCAGGTCCTCGGCGAACCGGACGGCCAGCCCGAGCCGGACTCCGAACAGCCGCAGCTGCTCCACCCGCGCCGGGTCGCCGCCGCCGGCGAGCGCGCCGAGGGCGCACGCGCAGCCGAAGAGGGCGCCGCTGCGCTGCTCGACCGCGGAGATGCACGTGCGGAGCAGGTCGTTGCCGGAGCGGCGCCGGGGCAGGGCGGCGTCCAGGGCCGTGCTGAGGTCGGTGTGCTGGCCGTGCAGGAGCTGCTGGACGGTGTCGCCGAGGATGCGGACGCCGGCCCGGTCGACGGACGCCGCCCCGGACTGCCGCCGCGCGTCGGTGCACGGGTCGGGGGTGCCGTGCTGCTCGGTGAACCTGTCCCGGGTCGCCCGGTCCTGCCGCACCGGCTCCCTGCACGGCGCGGCCGGCACGGACGGCGCGGTGTCGGGCGTGGCGCGGCTGGCCTGGCGCAGCGGGCGCGGCACGCGTCTGGTCGGGTCGCCGGTCGCCGCCACGTCGAACGCGAGCGCCAGCATCGCCTGCCCGCCCAGCGTCGCCGGGTGCGGCCCCACCACGCTCCAGGCGGTCGGCCGGTGCAGGCGGGTCAGGTCGCCGTCGAACAGGTCCCGTTGCAGTCCCGACCAGTGGTGCACCAGCTCCACCGCGACGGCGCCCGCCACCGCGTCGTGCGGGTCACCACCGACGGCGCCCGCGCAGACGAGTGTCAGTGCGGCGCGTGTACGGGCGGCGGGCGGATCCTCGTCGAGCCCGCCCAGCTGCAGCTCGGCCACCTCGCGCGACGGCTCCGGGAGGCGCCCGACGGCGGTGCGCAGCGGCGGCCCGACCAGCAGCTCCGCCCATGCGAGGACGTCGTCGACGGTGCGCAGCACGGTGACCATCAGCCGGAAACCCCCGGACGCGGGACCATCACCGGTAACGCACCACCCATCGGGCCAGGCATGGACAAGCGCCGATCTGATGTCGGCGCCGTGGACGGGTCAAGTATGCCGCCGGTGCCCGCCGGGCGTGCCCAAAACCACGATGGTGGGCGGGTCAGCGCATCGCCTGCAGCAGGGACGGATCCGGTGGCGACACGACTGCCGCCTGTCGGTGCCGGAGGGCCTCCCAGGCGGCCTTCGGCCCGGCCGCGACGTCCCTGGCCGTGTTGTACCAGATCGTCACCTGCTGGCATCCCTCGCAGAGGGCGGGCACCCCGTACGCGTCGACGCCCAGGCGCCGGCACAGCGTCACCGCACGGTGCAGGTGCAGCTCCTGGCTGACGAGAATGGCCTTCGTCACGCCGTACACGTCGCGGGCGCGGCGGCACGTGTCGTAGGTGTCGAGTCCGTGCGGGTCGACGACCATCCTGGCCGGATCGACGCCCTTGCCCGCCAGGTAGTCGCGCATCACCCGGACCTCATCTCCGGATCCGCCCTGCGCGTCACCGGAGATGAGCAGCGCCTTCACCTTGCCGGACGTGAGCAGCCGCGCGGCGACGTCGAGCCGCCCCTTGAGGAACGGCATCGGCTCCTGCCCGCCCGGCGCGACCTGGGCCCCGAACACGATCGCGACGCCGGCGTCCGGGGCCGTCGAGGCGGGACCGATCCGGCCGGCGGAGGCCGCTCGTACCCACACGGTCGGCGACAACACGAAGACGGCGGCCGCGGCGGTCCCCGTGAGGACGACCCTGAGCAGGATCCGGCGGCGCCGCTCCAGGCGGGTCTCGCGGCCGGCGGGGAGCGACTGCTTGTCGCGCGCCGCCCACCGGGCCCGCTCGACCTCGAACAGGAACCACGGCGGCACCGTGCCGTGCGTGCGCAGCGTCTCGCGCTCGTCGTCGTCGAGGTAGCCGGTGACGTGGTCGACGGCGAGCGAATACGCCGCCATCCGCGCCGCCCCGCGCCCCTGGGACCGCAGCACCGCCCACGCGCCCAGCGTGGCGGTCGTCAGCAGCCAGCCCCACGGCCCCAGCCGCCGACTGCGCCGCCGCAGCCGCTCCTGTACGGCCAGCCAGGCGACCCGCTCATCCCGCAGTTTCGGCATGGCGGCCAGCATCGCACGGTGATGTGCGTGCGTGGTGCCCGTGCGGTGTTGCTCGGGTGAAGCCGTGGCTGTGTGGTTTTGCTCGGGTGAGGTCGTGGCCGGTGTGGTGTTGCCGGGGTGAGGTCGTAAATTGTCGTAGGCGCGAGGCAGGATGTAGGCCTCGGGTTGGGGAGGTGGCGTCGGGTGGCCGGCAAGATCAAGGACGAGGACATCGCCTTGGTACGGGAGCGCACCGCGATCGCGGATGTGATCTCCGAGCACGTGACGCTGAAGTCGGCCGGGGGCGGCAACCTGAAAGGGCTCTGCCCGTTCCACGACGAGAAGACCGCCTCGTTCAACGTCTCGCCCGCGCGCAACGTGTATTTCTGCCACGGCTGCGGCGCCGGCGGCGACGCCATCAAGTTCCTGATGGACCACGACCACCTGACGTTCGTCGAGTCGGTCGAGCGGCTCGCCGGCCGCGCCGGCCTGCAGCTGCAGTATGTCGAGGCGGGCAGCGCGCCGGTCCGCCAGACGGGCCAGAAGCAGCGGCTCATCGCCGCGCACGCCGAGGCGGCCCGCTTCTATGCCGAGCAGCTCGGCTCGCCCGGCGCCCGGCTGGCCCGCGAGTTCCTCGCGCAGCGCGGCTTCGGCCGCGAGGAGGCGGAGCGCTATGGCTGCGGCTTCGCGCCCGAGGGCTGGGACCCGCTGAGCAAGCACCTGCGGCTGAAGGGCTTCTCCGCGCAGGAGCTGATCACCGCCGGGCTGTCGAAGGAGGCCCGCTCGGGCAGCCTCATCGACCGGTTCCGCCGCCGCCTGCTGTGGCCGATCAAGGACATCTCCGGCGACGTGATCGGCTTCGGCGCGCGGAAGCTGTTCGACGACGACGACGGCCCGAAGTATCTGAACACGCCCGAGACCCCGCTCTACAAGAAGTCCCACGTCCTGTATGGGGTGGACCAGGCCAAGCGCGAGATCGCCAAGCAGAGCAAGGTGGTCATCGTCGAGGGCTACACCGACGTGATGGCCTGCCACCTGTCCGACGTGCCGGTGGCGGTCGCCACCTGCGGCACCGCGTTCGGCGCCGATCACATCGCGGTCCTGCGCCGCCTGCTGCTGGACGCCGACGGCTATGGCGGCGAGATCATCTTCACCTTCGACGGTGACGCCGCCGGGCAGAAGGCCGCGCTGCGCGCCTTCGAGGACGACCAGCGGTTCGTCGCGCAGACGTTCATCGCCGTCGGCCCCAACGGCATGGACCCGTGCGAGCTGCGCATGGCGAAGGGCCCCGTCGCCGTCCGCGACCTCGTCGCCGACCGCCAGCCGCTGCTCGACTTCGCCCTCCGCTCCGTCATCCAGCGCTTCAACCTCGACACCGCCGAAGGCCGCGTCGGCGCCCTCAAGGCCACCGCCCCGCTGGTCGCGAAGATCAAGGACCGCACCCTGCGACCTGAGTACGCCCGCAAGCTCGCGGGCGACCTGGGCATGGAGCTGGAGACGGTCCAGCGCGCCGTCGGCGCGGCCGCGAAGGGCGTCGTCGAGCCCCCACCCGCCTCCACCCGCAAGATCCTCGCGCCGGACAGCGCCGAGGCCCTCGTCGAGCGCGAGGCGCTGAAGCTCGCCCTCCAGCAGCCCGCCCTCGCCGGCCCCATGTTCGACGTCATCGGCGCCGACATCTACGCCCACCCCACCTACACGGCACTGCGCGCCGCGATCGCCGACGCCGGCGGCGCCTCGTCCGCGACCGGCGGGGCCGTCTGGATCGAGCGGGTCCGCGAGGCGTGCCCCGACCCGGCCGCCGCGGCCCTCGTCACCGAGCTGGCCGTCGAGCCCCTCCGCCTCGACGGCGAGCCCGACCCCCGCTATGTCGAGGCCACGATCGTCCGGCTGCAGCTGCCCGCCCTCAACCGTCGGATCGCCGACCTCAAGTCCAAGCAGCAGCGCATCAATCCGGTCACCCACGCCGACGAGTACCTGCGCCTTTTCAGCGAGCTCGTCTCCCTGGAGCAGCACGCGAGGGCGCTGCGCGACCGCAGCGCCAGCCGCTGGTGACCGTGCGCGTGCGGCGGGGCGGGTGTTCCGGCGTCCGTGGCCGTTGCGGTGTCCGTGGCTGCTCCGGCGTTCGTGGCCGCTTCGTCGTCCGTGGCCGCTCCGTTGTTTGTGGCCGCTTCGTCGTTCGTGGCCGCTTCGGCGCAGGCGGGCGGTCGCTGCCGGGGGTCGGTGCGGGATCGGCTCGCGACGGGTTTGTGGTGACCGGCTCGGGGTCGGCTCGCGGCGGGGGTCCGGTGACCGGCGGTGGGTTGCCGGCGGTGGTGCGTGGCCGGCTCGTGGTGGGTAGCAGGTCGGTGGGGTGCGGCCGGGGTCTGGTCCTGCGGTCGTCCGACAGAAGGAGAGCGTCGTGTTCGGCTTCCTGAAGAAGCGCCGGCTGCCGCCCGCGCAGCGGCCCGCCCTCGCCGCCGACGAGCGCGTCGTCTCGTGGGCGGGCGCGACCGGCGACACGGTGGTCGTCGTCACCAACCTCGGCCTCTGGCTCCCCGGCGCGGGCGAGCGGCTCGGCTGGCACGAGATCCACAAGGCCACGTGGTCGGGCCGGCAGCTGGCCCTGATCGCCGCCCGGGAGCTGCCCGTCGACGGCCCCGGTGGGTACGTCGTCATGGAGGACCTGACGCCGCTGGTCATCACGCTGCTCGACCCCGACAGGGTGCCTGAGCAGGTCCGCACCCGGGTCAACAAGTCCATCGCGCACACCTCGCACCACCCCCTCACCACCGGCTTCGGCGTCCGCGTCGTCGCCCGCCGCGTTAGCGGCGTCGACGGCCTGCGCTGGACCGTCCGCTACGACGAAGGCGTCGACCCCACCGCTCCCGCCGTCACCGAACAGACCGCCGCCCTGGTCGCCGCCGCCCGCCAGTCGATCGGCACCCCCGCCTGACCCCACCCACCTGCCCCCGACAGCGACCGCGCCCGCAACGTCCCGCCCCATCCGGCCTTTCGGGTGGACGGTCCACCACCAGCACCCGACCCGACCCCCCGGCCCGCTGTCGCCGACACCACCGGGGCAGCTCACAACGTGGGCCCCTCGCGCCGCTGAACGGTTGGGGAGAGCCCTCTGGTCCGCTGACGGCGGTGCCGCTGAGCCGCCCGCGGCGTGGGGTGGTCGCGACGCTGGCTGGTCGGGGTGGCTGGTCGAAGCCTGGTCTGCTGATGGTGGGATGCTGCTGGGCCGCCTCGCGACGTGCGGTGGTTTCGACGCCGGTGGTTGGGAGGCGGCTGGTCGGCAGCCCGTTCCGCTGATGGTGGGGTGCCGCTTGGGCGGCTCGCGACGTGGGGTGGTTGCCATGCTGGGTGGGTGGTCGGTCGGGTGTCTGGTCCGGGTGGAGTGCCTGCCGCTTGGGCGGCTCGCGACGTGGGGTGGTTGCCACGCTGGGTGGTCGGTCGGGAGCCTGGTCCGCTGAGGGTGGAGTGTTGCTTGGGCGGACTGTGGCGAGGGGTGGCTGCGGTGCTGGTTGGGTCGGTCAGTCGGCGGCCGGCCCGCTGACGGCGGGTGTGCCCGGGGTCGAGTTTGCGGCGGGCGGGGGCGCGGATCGGCGACGGCGGCGGACCAGGTGGACGGCGGCGGCCGTGACGAGCGCGACGTCCAGGAACGCCCCGGGCACCTTCGTCTTCGTCGCCAGCCCCAGGCTGTCGGGCAGCGTCAGCAGCGGCAATCCGGCCGCGGCGACCAGCACGACCGTACGCAGCCGGCCGGTGAGCGTCGTGCCCGCGAGCAGGGCGATGCCGGCGATCGCGTACCAGGCGTAGAACACCGGGCCGAGCACCGCGGCCGCGAGCATGCCGCAACCCGCCGCGGTCAGCACCACGTCCTGCGCCCGCCGCCCCGTCGCGCCGCCGTCAGCCGCGCCGCCGGTCACGCCGTCAGCCGCGTCGCCGCCGGTCACGCCGTCCGTCGCGCTGCTGGCCGTCGCGCTGCGGGCCGTCGCGCGGTCGGCCGTGGCATCGCGGCCTGTGGCGACGCCCCCTGGCTCGGGACCCGTCGCGCTGCCGTTGTTGGTCGGTGCGCCGCCGGGGTGGGCGGCGCGGTGGAGTGAGGCCAGGGTGGTCGCGGTCCGCCACCACAGCCCCAGCAGGATCACCGCCAACGCTAGCAGTCCCACGGCCCGCGCGACCGCCACCGCCGTCGCGAACGACTCTGGGTGACCGAACACGCGCAGCACGTAACCCGCGGCCATGCCCACGCCGGTGGGGATGGAGAGCCACTGGACCATGGTGCTGGTCGAGCCGAGGGCGTGCAGGAAGCCGAGGCCGTGGCCGGTGAGCACCGCGAGGAGGGCGTAGGTCGCTCCGATCGTCACGCCGAAGGTGAGGGTGCTCGTCCAGCGGGCTCTGGTCGTACCGGCGAAAAACACCAACAGGAGGGCGAACGGCACGGCGCCGAGCGCGGTGACCTTGACGGCGCCGGCGAGGCCGAAGGCGAGCCCGGACGCGGCGGCCGCCGCGAAGCCGGGCCGTCTCGCGGCGACGAAACCGGCCAGGACCAGGCCCGCGAGGACGACGTCGTTGTGGGCGCCGGACACGACGTGGACGAGGACGAGTGGGCTGGCGGCGAGCAGTGCGTTGCCGCGGGAGAGGCGGTGCACGGCGGCGACGCACAGCACCAGGCCGAGCACGGCGGCGAGGCGCAGCAACAGTACGGCGGCGGGCAGGCTGCCGTGCGCGAGCCAGGCAGCGGCGCCCTCCACGGCGATCCACAGTGGACCGTAGGGCGTGGGGGTCTCGCGCCACAGCTCGGGCACGTCGGACAGCCACGTGCAGGGCAGTGCGGCGGGCCCCGCCTCGTAGAGGTCGAAGCCGGCGTCGAAGAGCTGGCCCTGGCAGGCGTACGCGTAAATGTCGTGGCTGCCCAGCGGCGGCGCGACCAGCAGCGGGACGCTCCAGAGCGCGGCGGTGACCAGCAGGCCGCGCTGGTCGGTCTCGTCGCGCAGCGTCCACCAGGCGTAGATCAGCATCGCGAGGGCGACGAACCACACGATCACACCGAGCAGCCACGCCCCGTCGCGCGGCACCGGCTTGCCGGCCAGGAAACCGCTGGTGGCGAGGAGGACGGAAGCGGCCAGCCCGAGCCAGCGCGGGTTGACGCTCACCAGCACATGGTGCCAACCGGCCGTCGCCGGCAGCAAATCGGACCGATTTTTGTCAGACCCCCGGGTTAGTGTCGCCACGTGGCTGATGACGGAGCGTTGATCGCGGCGACCGGGCTGGTGAAACAGTTCGGTGACTTCACCGCGGTCGACGGGATCGACGTGCGGGTGCGGGCCGGGGAGGCGTTCGGGTTCCTCGGGCCAAACGGGGCGGGCAAGTCCTCCACGATGCGCATGATCGGCTGCGTGTCGCGCCCGACCGGCGGCTCGCTGCGGATCCTGGGCATGGACGCGGCGCGGGACGGTTCGGCGATCCGGGCGCGGCTCGGGGTGTGCCCGCAGCAGGACTCGCTCGACCTCGAGCTGACCGTGCTGGAAAACCTGACGGTGTATGCGCGGTATTTCAACATCCCGCGCCGGGTCGCGCGGGAGCGGGCGATGGAGCTGCTGGAGTTCGTGCAGCTGGCGGACCGCGCCGGCGACAAGGTCGAGCCGCTGTCGGGCGGGATGAAGCGCCGCCTGACGATCGCGCGGGCCCTGGTCAACGAGCCCGAGATCGTGCTGCTCGACGAGCCGACCACCGGCCTCGACCCGCAGGCGCGGCACCTGGTGTGGGAGCGGCTGTTCCGGCTCAAGCAGCGCGGCGTCACGCTGGTGCTCACCACGCACTACATGGACGAGGCGGAGCAGCTGTGCGACCGCCTGGTCGTCATGGACGGCGGCCGGATCGTCGCGGAGGGCTCGCCGCGCGAGCTGATCGAGCGGCACTCGACGCGGGAGGTGCTCGAGGTGCGGTTCGGCAACGAGCCGCTCGACGGGTTGGCCGGCAAGCTGGAGGGCATCGGCGAGCGCACCGAGGTGCTGCCCGACCGCATCCTGGTCTACACCGGCGACGGCGACGCGGCCGCCGCGCAGGTCCACGCACGGGGGCTGACGCCGTCGAGCGTGCTGGTCCGGCGCGGGTCGCTCGAAGACGTGTTCCTGCAGCTCACCGGCCGGACGCTGGTGGACTGATGGCACACCGGACCGCCCTGGCGCTCGAGTATCACCTGGTGTCCTACAAACGCACCTGGCGGGCGAGCGTGTTCAGCTCGTTCGCGCTGCCGGCGATGTTCCTGGTCGCGATGGGGATCACCGTCGGGCACTACATCGACGAGCGGTCGACGTCGATCGGCGTGCCGTACCTGGACTATCTCGGGCCCGGGCTGCTCGCCTCGACCGCCCTGCAGGTCGCGGTCGGCGACTCGACGTGGCCGGTGTTCGGCGGGTTCAACTGGACACGGGTCTACCACGCGATGCGGGCGTCGCCGCTCACGGTGGGTGACATGCTGCGGGGACATCTGGCGTTCGTCACGCTGCGGGTCGCGCTGTCGGGCATCGGGTTCCTGGTGGTGCTGGCGCTGTTCGGCGCGCTGCACTCGTGGTGGGCGCTCACGACCCCGCTGGTCTCCATGCTGCTGGGCGTGGCGTGCGCGGCGCCGTGCTTCGCGTTCGCGGCGCGGACCGAGACCGATGGGGCGTTCG
Source organism: Dactylosporangium sp. NPDC050588 (assembly GCF_040654975.1). Lineage (NCBI taxonomy): Bacteria > Bacillati > Actinomycetota > Actinomycetes > Micromonosporales > Micromonosporaceae > Dactylosporangium > Dactylosporangium sp. NPDC050588. Next base: position 24,612 of record NZ_JBFAJA010000029.1, read on the forward strand.
CGGTGCTGTTCCGCGTGGCGGTGGTGCCCATGACGCTCTTCGCCGGCGTGTTCTTCCCCGTGGAGAGCCTGCCCGTGGCTGCTCGGCTGCTGGCGTACGTGTCGCCGCTGTGGCATGGCGTGGAGCTTTCCCGGGCCGCGACGCTCGGCACCACGACCGCCTGGGGGCTGCCCGCCCATGTCGCGGTCCTGGCGGTGTGGTGCGCGGTGGGCTATGTGCTGGCGGTGCGTTCGTTCACCCGGAAGCTGGGCGACTGATGGTCACGACACTGATCTTCCCGCGGGCGATGTCCCGTCTCGACCACCGCGCCTCCGGCGCCCTCTCCGTCACCGTGCGTAACCTCGCGGCGGCCAGGCACGCGGCGTACTGGTGGGTGCTGCTGTCCGGTTTCGTCGAGCCGCTGCTGTACCTGCTGTCGATCGGCGTCGGCGTCGGGCGGCTCGTCGGGGACATCGCGCTGCCCGACGGCCGGCTCGTGACCTATGCGCAGTTCGTCGCGCCGGCGATGCTGGCCGCCTCCGCGATGAACGGGGCGCTCGCGGAGACCACCATGAACTTCTACGGCAAGCTCAAGTTCATGCGCATCTATGATGCGACGCTCGCCACCCCGATCACGCCCATGCAGGTCTCCGTCGGCGAGCTCGTCTGGGCGATGTGCCGCGGCGGCACGTATTCCGCCGTCTTTCTCCTGGTCATGGCGGCGCTGGACCTCACCACGTGGGGGTGGGCGCTGGTGGCCTTACCCGTGACGCTGCTGGTGGGGTTCGCGTTCGGGGCGCTAGGGATGGGACTGTCGACGCTGCTGCGCTCCTGGCAGGACTTCGACTACATCAACGTGACCCAGTTCGGGCTGTTCCTGTTCAGCGGCACGTTCTCCCCACCGTCGGACTTCCCCGCGCCGCTGCAGGTCCTGATCGAGCTGACGCCGCTGTACCACGGCGTCGCCCTGCTCCGGGCGATCACGACGGGCTCGCCGGACTGGACGCTGCTGTGGCATGTGGCATACCTGGCCGCGCTGGCCGCGGTCGGCCTGACGATGGCCAGCCGCCGGATGGGCACCCTGCTGCTGAAGTGAGCGGCCCACGTCGTCCAGCCGGCTGACAGCTCCGCCCTGGTGGGAGCTGCCCGCCGCCGCAGAGACATGGCTGCGGCATCGGGGACTTCGGGCTGTCCGGCTCCACGCAGTTCGGCTTCGGGCGGTGTGGTTGCGGATGGTGTGGCCTTCGGGTGGTGTGGTCTTCGGGTGGTGCGCCCTTCGGGTGGTGCGCCCTTCGGGCGGCGCGGCTCGGGTGGCATGGCCTTCGGGTGGTGCGGCTTCGGGCGGCGCGGCTCGGGCGGTGTGGTTGCGGATGGTGTGGCCTTCGGGCGGCGCGGCTTGGGTGGCATGGCCTTCGGGTGGTGCGGCTCCGGGCGGCGCGGCTTGGGTGGCCTGGTCTTCGGGTGGTGTGGCTTCGGGGGGCCTTCGGGCAGTGTCGCTTGGGTGGTGCGGTTTCAGCCCGGGCTGGGCTGGTGGGGCTGGGCCGCGCTTCGGACTCGGGTCTGCCGCGGGGTTCTGACCGAGCCGCCATGGTGATGTCGATGCGGGACGTTGCGGCGGCCGCGACCGTCGGCATCCGGATGGACCGGCAGCGCTGAGCAGGTCCACGGCCACGACCTTCCTTTGATCAAGCGCTCAAGACCGGCGACCGCGCCGTCGCGATGTGCACCGGACCGCATGATCCAAGGACGGATCTGGCGGTGTGGGCGGCCAGGGTTGTCCTTCGATCAAGCGCCCGGGACCAGTGACGGCGCAGCTGCGGTGTGCGCCGACCAGTTGATCCACAGGATGGATCTGGCGGTGCGGGTGGCCATGACCGCACTTGATCGAGTGCTCGGGATCGGCGACCGCGCTGTTGCGGTGTGCGCTGGACCGGTTGGTCCAAGGACGGGTGTGGTGGTGTGGGTGGCCAGGGTTGTCCTTCGATCGGGTGCTTGGGATCGGTGTGTGCCGGTGTCGGGTGGCTGGCCGTCGCGGTGCTGGCTTGATCCAAGGACGGATCTGGCCGTGCGCGCGGCCAGGGGTGTCCTTGGATCATGTGGTCGAGTCCGGCGATGGGGCTGTTGCCTGGGTCCGGGCCCGTGCGTTCGGTCACGAGGCTGTTGCCTGGTCCAGGGGCGGATCTGGCGGTGCGGGCAGACGCTGTTCGCCCAGGCTGCCACAGGCGTTGATCAATGCCCAGTTTTGCGGCTTTTGTTCACAGGTGATGTGGGATCCGCGGCGGGTTGAGTGATCGAACTGTGGGTGGATCGTGCAACGTCCATCGCGAGGCGGGGGCATGCGGGGTATTGGTCAGCGTCTGTTCGCTGGGTGCGGGTCGGGGCTGACGGGGTCCGTGATCCGGAAGGGTTTGTGCAGCCCGGGGAGTGCAGGGTCTGCCGGAGCATGGGGAGCCCTGGCTACTGCGGATGGCGGCCACCGGATGCGGCGCGCAGGCACCGCTTGGCCTGGCTCGCGTCTCGACGCGGGCAGTGCGCCGCGGAGCGGCGCATTGGGGTGCGGCTGAGCATCCCCGCCGGGACCCGCCGCGCCAGCGGTGGGGCGGAAGTACGGCATCCCCGCCGGGGCCTGCCGCGGCAGCGGTGTGGAATTTACAGCTTGAGCTGGGGAAACGCGGTAACGTTCGGAAGTGGGTCAACTTCCGTTGGATTCAGCAAAAGTTTGGTAACGGGAGATAGAAGACCTAGACGCGGCGCTTCGGAGGGCCTAAAGTCTCGACGCAACACGGGTGTAACGCATGGCACACGACCCGGCAACCGGCACCTCAGCGGAGGTGTGGTGGTGTAGCCGCGTGTCGCGGACGCCTGCCTGCGACCAGATGAGGAGGTGCCATTGTGAACACGGTCAGTGCGGTAGACGGCCCCGTTCAGTCGCGCCTGCTCCGCTTGTTGCGGGACACCGGTGCGTTGTCGCGTGCGGAGCTGGCGGATCGCCTGGAGGTGCCGCGGCCGCGGCTGCTCGCGGACCTGGACGCGCTCGTCGCGACCGGGCTCATCCGCGAGGCGGGCCCGGCGGCGAGCCGGGGTGGTCGCAGGTCGACGCTGGTGGAGCTGAACCCGGATCTGCGGTTCGCCGCGGTGGACCTGGGGGCGAGCTCGATCGACGTCGAGATCACCGATGGGCGGCTGGAGCCGGTCGCGGCGTACGGGGAGCCCGCCGACATCAGGTCGGGACCGAAAGTAATACTGCAACGGGTCAACGAGATTCTGCACAAGTTCCGTGTGGATGGCTCGTTCGAGCGGTTGCACGCCATCGGCATCGGCGTGCCAGGGCCGGTCAGTTTCCGGGACGGCGTTCCGGTCTCGCCACCGATCATGCCCGGCTGGGACAGGTTCCCGGTGCGGGAGGTGCTCGGGCGCGAGTTCAACTGCCCGGTCGTCGTCGACAACGACGTGAACATCATGAGCATCGGCGAGCGCTACGGCGGCGTCGCGCACTCGGTGGACAACCTGCTCTTCCTCAAGGTGGGGACCGGCATCGGGTGCGGCATCTACCTCAACGGTGAGGTGTACCGGGGCACCGACGGGTGCGCCGGCGACATCGGGCACATCCAGGTCGACAGTCACGGGCCGGTGTGCTCGTGCGGCAACGTCGGCTGCCTGGAGGCCTTGTTCGGTGGCGGCGCGCTGGCGCGTGACGCGACGGCGGCGGCCCGCAGCGGTGCCTCACCGGCGCTCGCGGACCGGCTGAACGCCAACGGCATCGTGACCGCCAAGGACGTCGCCGACGGCGCCGCCGAGGGTGACGTCACGTGCATCCGCCTGATCCGTGACGGTGGGCGCCGGGTGGGTGGAGTGCTGGCCGGCCTGGTCAGCTTCATCAACCCGTCGATGATCGTGATCGGCGGCGGTCTCGCCGGCCTCGGTCACATCCTGCTGGCGGAGATTCGTAGCGTCGTCTACCGGCGTTCGCTTCCCCTCGCGACCGGCAATCTGCCGGTCGTCCTGTCCGAGCTCGGCCCCCGCGCCGGCGTTGTTGGCGCCGCGGTCCTGGCCAGCGAACTCGCATATGGACGGCCATCATGACAACAACGGACGACATCGTCCTGAAACTTACCGATGTGGTGAAGACCTTCCCCGGCGTCCGTGCGCTCGACGGGGTCCAGCTGGAGGTGCGGGCCGGGGAGGTGCACTGCCTCCTCGGGCAGAACGGCGCCGGCAAGTCCACGCTGATCAAGGTGCTCTCGGGCGCGCACACCCCGGACTCCGGCGAGATCATGTGGCTGGGTCAGCCGGCCGCGTTCAACAGCCCGCAGACGGCCATGAAGGCCGGCATCGCCACCATCTACCAGGAGCTCGACCTCGTCGACGGCCTCAGCGTCGCCGAGAACATGTACCTCGGTCACGAGCCGCACAGCGCCGGGTTCGTCGCCCGGCGCACCATGCGCAGCGGCGCGGCGGAGATCCTCGCGCGGCTCGGCCACGCGGAGATCCCCGTGGGCCGGGAGGTCGGCAAGCTGCCGGCCGCCGCGAAGCAGATCGTGAGCATGGGCCGGGCGCTGTCCCGCGAGGCGCGGCTGCTCATCATGGACGAGCCGAGCGCCGTGCTCGCCCACGACGAGGTGCAGAACCTGTTCCGCATGGTCCGCGCGCTGACGGCGCAGGGCATCGCGGTCATCTACATCTCCCACCGTATGGAGGAGATCCGCGAGATCGGCGACCGCGTGACGGTGCTCAAGGACGGCCGCACCACGGCGGCCAACCTCGACGCGAAGGCCACGCCGACCCGCGAGCTGGTCAGCAAGATGACCGGCCGCACCATTGAGTACGTCTTTCCGGATAAATCGGATAAGTCGGACAAGCCGGCGGAAGAGCTGCTGCTCAGCGTCGACGGCTTGAGCCTGGAAGGGCGGTTCAGCGACATCTCGCTGAACGTCCACGCGGGGGAGATCGTCGGGATCACCGGCCTGGTCGGCTCCGGGCGGTCGGAGGTGCTGGAGACCATCTTCGGTGCCCGCCGCGCCACCGCCGGCACGGTCGCGATCGGGGGCAAGGTGCTGCGCAAGGGCAGCGTCAACGCCGCCGTGAAGGCCGGCATCGGCATGGCCCCCGAGGAGCGCAAGAGCCAGGCGCTGCTGCTCGGCGAGCCGATCTACCGCAACGTCACCCTCGCCGGGTTCACCCGATTCGCCCGCGCCGGCTTCACCGACGCCGGGCGCGAGCGCTCCGAGGCCCAGAAGATCACCCAGGGCCTCGACCTGCGCCCGAACGACGTCCGGCGCCCCGTGCGCACCCTCTCCGGCGGCAACCAGCAGAAGGTCGTCGTCGGCCGGTGGCTGCTGGGCGGCACCCGGCTGCTCCTGCTCGACGAGCCCACCCGAGGCGTCGACGTCGGCGCCCGCGCCGAGCTCTACCAGGTGATCCGCAGACTCGCCGACGAGGGTGTCGGTGTGCTGCTCGTGTCCAGCGAGGTGCCCGAGGTGCTGGGCCTGTCCGACCGCGTGCTCGTCATGCGTGAGGGACGGCTCGTACGCGAGGCGCCGGCGGACGAACTCGACGAAGACACCGTGCTCGACCTCGTGATGGCCGGCTCACTGCTGGACGGGGCCGATCTGGCGAGCACCGCCCCTGAAGGGACCGCAGCATGAGCACCGCGACCACACCGTCCGCCGACTCCGTGGAGCTGAGCAAAGGCGCGGCGCACACCGCCGGGCAGGGCTGGTTGCAGCGGGACGGTGCCGACTCCGTCAAGCGCAACCTCGCCCTCATCGGGGTCCTGGTGCTGCTGCTGATCATCGGTGCCGTCACCCGTCCCGACATCTTCCTCGACCTCGACCGGCTCTGGTCCAATGAGCTGACCGTGCTGACCCAGGCGTCCAGCATCGGCGTGATCGTGGTCGGCATGACGTTCGTGATGATCAGCGGCGGCATCGACCTGTCGGTCGGCGCGCTGCTGGCCCTCGCCAGCGTCTGGTGCACCACCGTGGCGACCCAGGACATGGGGCCGGCCGCGATGGTCTTCACCGCGCTCGCCGTCGGTGCGGCCGCCGGCCTCGTCAACGGCGGGCTGATCGCCTACGGCAAGCTGGTGCCCTTCATCGCGACGCTCGCCATGATGCTGTCCGCCCGCGGTCTCGCCCAGAACATCTCCGGGTCGCACACCCAGATCACGTCGGACCCGTTCATCAAGAGCCTCGCCGGCGACCGGCTGCTCGGCGTCCCGTACATGGTCATCATCTTCGTGCTGGTCACCGCGCTCGGCTGGGTCCTGCTCAACCGCACCACCTTCGGCCGCCGCACCATCGCGATCGGTGGCAACGCCGAGGCCGCCCGCCTGGCCGGTATCAACGTCCGGTTGCAGACGATGCTGCTGTACGTGCTGTCGGGCCTCTGCTGCGGCATCGCCGCGCTGATGATCGTGTCCCAGACCACCTCCGGCAGCAACACCCACGGCGACCTGTACGAGCTCAACGCCATCGCTGCCGCGATCATCGGCGGCACCGCCCTCACCGGCGGCCGCGGCACCATCGTCGGCTCGCTCCTCGGCGTGCTGATCTTCACCCAGATCACGAACCTGTTCATCGTCAACAACCTGCAGCTGGACGTCCAGCGGATCATCAACGGCGGCATCATCGTCGCCGCGGTCCTCATCCAGCAGTTCCGGGTCGGCTCCTTCCTCCGGACCCGCCTCAACAGATAGGCACTTCGGTCCCACCCCGATAGGGCGCATCGCCACCGAACACCCAGCACCGCCGTCATCGACGGCAGTGTGGATCAACACGCCCAAAATGCAGCAAAACCTACCCGCCCCCCCATCCCACAGACGACCAGGAGGTCGTGATGAGCGCATCCTCGGGTGACATGTCCCGCCGTAAGCTTCTCCTCGGCGGGGCCGCCCTCGGCGCCGGTGCACTGCTCGCCGGTTGCACGTCCAACGACAAGAAGGACGACGACACCGGCACCAACACGAAGGTGAACGCCGCCGCCTCGGAGGCGCCCGGCAAGGCCGTCACCATCGGCTTCTCCGCCCCGGCCGCCGACCACGGCTGGATCGGCGCGATCACCGCGAACGCCAAGGCGCAGGCCGCCAAGTTCTCCGACGTGACCCTGAAGGTCGTCGACGCCGGTAAGGACGCCCCCGCGCAGATCGCCGCGCTGGACACCCTGATCGGCTCGAAGCCCGACGCGATCGTGCTGCTGCCGCAGGACGGCGCGCAGCTCACCGAGATCGGCAAGAAGGCCACCGCGGCCGGCATCATCGTCATCAACCTCGACCGGGAGTTCTCCGACTCGGCCGCCTCGTTCTCGCTGATCAAGGGCGACAACTACGGCATGGGCATCGCCGCCGGCAAGTACATCGGCGAGAAGCTCAAGGGCAAGACCGACGCCGTCATCGGCGAGATCCCGGGCATCGACGAGCTCCAGCTGACCAAGGACCGGTCGAAGGGCTTCGCCGACGCGCTCAAGACCTACGGCCTCACGGTCAAGCACCGGGTCGCGGCGGGCTTCACCGTCGAGTCCGGCCAGAAGGCCGCGGCGAACCTGCTGCAGGCCGCGCCGAAGCTCGACGCCGTGTGGAACCACGACGACGACCAGGGCGTCGGCGTCCTCGCCGCGATCCAGCAGGCGGGCCGCAAGGAGTTCTTCATGGTCGGCGGCGCGGGCTCCCGTGACGCGATGGACCACATCAAGGCCGGCGACTCGGTGCTGACCGCGACGGTCACCTACCCGCCGTCGATGGCGTCCTCGGCGATCATCCTGGCCCGCCTCGCCGCCCAGGGCAAGGGCATGGGCGACCTGGTCGAGCTGCAGGTGCCGAAGCTGATCGTCCTGCAGTCCGAGACGATCACGAAGGACAACGTCGACAAGTACCTGCCGCTCGGCTTCAAGTCCTAGCAGGTCGTCAGGTAGAGCCAACCACCAGAAAGGAAACCGCCAGTGTCCACTCAGGGCAGCAGCGGGGAGCTGCGCGTCGGCATGGTCGGATACGCGTTCATGGGCGCCGCGCACTCACAGGCGTGGCGCACCGTGAACCGGGTCTTCGACCTGCCGGTGCGGGCGACCATGGTCGCCGTCTGCGGCCGCGATGGGGCGAAGGTGGCGGACGCCGCCAGCCGGCTCGGGTGGGCCGAAGCGGTGACCGACTGGCGCGAGCTGATCGCCCGGGACGACATCGACGTCATCGACGTCTGTACCCCGGGCGACAGCCACGCCGAGATCGCCATCGCCGCGCTCGAAGCGGGCAAGCACGTGCTGTGCGAGAAGCCGCTCGCCAACACGGTCGAAGAGGCGCGCGCGATGGTCGCGGCGGCGGCGAAGGCCCGGGCGCTCGGCGTCCGGTCCGCCTGCGGGTTCAACTACCGCCGGGTCCCCGCCGTCTCGTTGATGCGCAACCTCATCGCCGACGGCCGGCTCGGCGCCATCCGGCACGTCAGAGCCGTCTACCTGCAGGACTGGATCACCGATCCCAACTTCCCGCTCGTCTGGCGGCTCCAGAAGGACAAGGCCGGCTCGGGCGCGCTCGGCGACATCGGCGCGCACATCATCGACCTGACCCAGTTCGTCACCGGGCAGCAGATCACCGGCGTCACCGGCATCACCGAGACGTTCATCAAGGAGCGCCCGCTGCCGGAGGCGTCCAGCGGGCTCTCCGCGAGCGCCGGCGCCACGACGGGTGAGGTCACCGTCGACGACGCCGCGGTCTTCGTCGCCCGGCTCTCCGGCGGCGGCCTGGCCACCTACGAGGCGACCCGTTTCGCGACCGGCCGCAAGAACGGGCTCAAGGTCGAGATCAACGGCGAGCTCGGCTCGCTCGTCTTCGACCTGGAGCGGCTCAACGAGCTCGAGTACTACGACGCCACGAAGCCGGCCGCCGAGCAGGGCTTCAGCCGCATCCTGGTGACCGAGGGCGAGCACCCGTACCTCTCCGCCTGGTGGCCGCCGGGCCACATCATCGGCTACGAGCACTCGTTCACCCACGAGATGCGGGACTTCATCGAGGCGGTGGCCACCGGATCGGATCCGACGCCGTCGTTCGAGGACGCGCTGCAGGTACAACTCGTGCTCGACGCCGTGGAGAAGTCCGACGCCTCCTGGGTGAGCGTGCTGGCATGAACGATCCCTACGCCCCCACTCCCGCGGACCGGTTCTCGTTCGGGCTCTGGACGGTGGGCTGGCAGGCCCAGGACGTCTTCGGCTCGGCGTCGCGCGCGGCGCTCGACCCGGTCGAGTCCGTGCACCGGCTCGCGGAGCTGGGGGCGTACGGGGTGAGCTTCCACGACGACGACCTGATCCCGTTCGGTAGCGACGAGACCGTCCGGGACAAGCTGATCGGCCGTTTCCGCGAGGCCCTCGACACCAGCGGCATGGTGGTGTCGATGGCCACCACCAACCTGTTCGGCCACCCGATCTTCAAGGACGGCGCGTTCACCGCCAACGACCGTGCCGTCCGCCGGTTCGCGCTGCAGAAGGTGCTGCGCAACATCGACCTCGCCGCCGAGCTCGGCGCGCCGACCTACGTGCTGTGGGGCGGTCGCGAGGGCGCCGAGTCCGGTGCCGGCAAGCAGATGCGGGCGGCGCTCGACCGGTACCGCGAGGCCATCAACGCCCTGTGCGCGTACATCCGCGAGCGCGGCTACGACATCCGTCTCGCCATCGAACCGAAGCCCAACGAGCCCCGCGGCGACATCCTGCTGCCGACGATCGGCCACGCCCTCGCACTGATCTCGACCCTGGATGAGCCGTCGCGGGTGGGGCTCAACCCCGAGGTGGGGCACGAGGAGATGGCCGGGCTCAACTTCGCCCACGGCATCGCCCAGGCGCTGTGGCACGGCAAGCTCTTCCACGTCGACCTCAACGGCCAGCACGGCCCGCGGTTCGACCAGGACCTGCGGTTCGGCGCCGGCAACCTCCGCGGCGCCTTCTGGACAGTCGACGTGCTGGAGAACAGCTCCGGCTACCCGACGGCCTACGCGGGACCCCGCCACTTCGACTACAAGCCACCACGTACCGAGGACGCCGCGGGGGTGTGGGTCACCGCCGCGGCGTGCATGCGCAACTACCTGATCCTCAAGGACAAGGTCCGTGCGTTCCGTGACGACCCCGAGGTGTCGGCGGCGCTCGCGACGGCCCGTGTCGACGAGCTGTCGGTGCCGACGCTGATGCCGGGGGAGTCGCTCTCGGCGCTGCGGGCCGAGGAGATCGACGTCGAGACGGTGGCCGCCCGCGGGATGGCCTTCGAACGCCTCGACCAGCTCGCCATGGAACACCTCCTGGGGATCAGGGGATGAGCACCGCATAAACGAAGCTTTTCCTCGCCGGCAGCGAGGGCCTTGCCGCGGTTGCGCCCCGCGGCAGGGTAGCCGGCGGGGAAAGGGTCCGTCGGGCCGGCGCGGCACGTGTGCCGCGCCGGCGGACGGGCACAACTGAAGACGACATCATGACGGCGCGACGGCGCGCGCTCACGCCCATCGTGAAGGATCTGTCATGCCCAGAAGCACAGCCCGGAACTGGTTCGCCGCCGCTACGGCGGGCCTGCTCGCCGCGGCCACACTGAACCCGGTGCCCGCCAGCGCCGCCGACGCCCCGTACAAGGTCCTGGTCTTCTCGAAGACCGCGGGCTTCCGCCACTCGTCGATCCCCAACGGCATCGCCGCCGTCCAGTCGCTCGGCTCCACCAACAACTTCACCGTCACCGCCACCGAGGACGCCGCCGCGTTCACCGCCGCCAACCTGGCCCAGTACCAGACGGTCGTCTTCATGTCGACGACCGGGGACGTGCTCAACGACGCCCAGCAGACCGCGTTCGAGGCCTACATCCGTGGCGGCGGCGGGTACGTCGGCGTGCACGCCGCGGCCGACACCGAGTACAGCTGGCCGTTCTACGGCACGCTCGCCGGTGCCTGGTTCGCGTCGCACCCGGCGATCCAGCAGGCGAGCGTGAACGTCGAGGACCGCAGCCACCCGGCCACGGCCCACCTCGGCGCCACCTGGACCCGCACCGACGAGTGGTACAACTACCAGACCAACCCGCGGGCCACGGCGCACGTCCTGGCCTCGCTCAACGAGTCGTCGTACTCGGGTGGATCGATGAGCGGCGACCACCCGATCACCTGGTGCAAGACCATCGACAGCGGCCGGTCGTTCTACACCGGCTTCGGGCACACCGAGGAGAGCTACGCCGACACCAACTTCCGCAACCTGCTGCTCGGAGCCATCCGGTATACGGCGAAGCGCGTCGACGGCAACTGCGCGGCGCCGGTCCAGCCGTCTGGCAGCGTCTACCAGGCCGAGGCGTGGTCGGCGACCGGCGGCGTCCAGGTCGCGAACCACGCGGCCGCCGTCGGCGGCAAGACCGCCGGCTACATCGACAACAACGACTGGATCTCGTTCACCGGCGTGAACCTGTCCAACGTCACCGGCGTCAGCCTGCGCTCGTCGTCGGCCGGCGCGGGCGGTACCGTCGAACTGCGCGCCGGAAGCACCACCGGCACCCTGCTCGGCAGCGCCGCGATCGCCAACACCGGCAGCTGGGAGACCTTCCGCGACGTGTTCACGCCGCTGTCGACCAACGCCAGCACCTCGTTGTTCCTGGTCTTCCGTGGCACCGGCAGCTCCCTGTTCGACCTCGACCAGCTCACCCTGACGCGCTCCGCCACGACCCGCCAGGGCGAGGCGTGGTCGTCGATGAGCGGCCTGCAGGTCGCCGGGCACGCCCCCGCAACCGGTGGGCAGACCGCCGGATTCATCGACAACAACGACTGGGCCGCGTACACCGGACTGTCGCTGGGCACCGCCGCCGGCGTCCGCGTCAAGTGGTCCTCGGCCGGCCCCGGCGGCACGATCGAGCTCCGGGCCGGCTCGGCGACCGGCGCGCTGCTCGGCACGCTCGCGGTCGCCAACACGGGCAGCTGGGACACGTTCCGCACGGCCTCGGTCGCCCTGGTCCCGAACGCGTCGACCACGCTGTGCCTGGTGTTCCGCGGCGGCAGCGGATCGCTCTTCGACGTCGACGAGTTCACGGTGTTCAGCGCCTGAACTTCGGTCGCGGGTCCTCCCGCGACCGGACAGACGGGTGGCGGGGTCGCGACGCCGACCGGCCCCGCTGTCCGGGCCCCGTCCGCTCGGATGCACCACAGCACCTGCACAACGTCCCGGGTGGTGACGCCGACTCCCCCCGTGGCCGGGCAGGTGCGATCCGGGCGGACGGGTCGCCTTTTTTGGCTGTTGTACTGGCATCGCCTGGTTCCTAAACTGGGTGTTGCACCTGGTCGGCCCTTGGACAGGTGCGGGTGGGAGGCGCAACCCACCCGCGCCGCTGGTTGCGTTCATCGGCCTCTTTCAGGTCTCTTCCTCGCGCCCTCATCACCGCCGTTACACCGGAGGAACTCTCATGGCGCGTCCGATCACGCTGTTTACCGGCCAATGGGCCGACCTGCCCTTCGAGGAGGTCTGCCGGCTGGCCTCGGAGTGGGGCTATGACGGCCTCGAGATCGCCTGCTGGGGCGACCACTTCGAGGTCGACAAGGCTCTCTCCGACGAGTCCTACGTGGACCGCAAGCTGGAGACCCTGGCCAAGCACAACCTGAAGGTCTACGCGATCTCCAACCACCTGGTCGGCCAGGCCGTCTGCGACCACCCGATCGACCAGCGGCACCAGGGCATCCTGCCCGCCCGCATCTGGGGCGACGGGTCGCCGGAAGGCGTCCGCCAGCGGGCCGCCGCCGAGATCGCGGACACCGCCCGCGCCGCCCGCAAGCTCGGCGTCGACGTGGTGGTCGGCTTCACCGGCTCGTCCATCTGGCACACCCTGGCCATGTTCCCGCCCGTGCCGCCGCAGATGATCGAGGACGGCTACCAGGACTTCGCCGACCGGTGGAACCCGATCCTCGACGTCTTCGACGAGGTCGGCGTCCGCTTCGCGCACGAGGTGCACCCCAGCGAGATCGCCTACGACTACTGGACCACCAAGCGCACCCTCGAGGCGATCGGCAACCGGCCCGCGTTCGGCCTCAACTGGGACCCGTCGCACTTCGTGTGGCAGGAGCTCGACCCGGTGAACTTCATCTTCGACTTCGCCGACCGGATCTACCACGTCGACTGCAAGGACGCGAAGGTCCGCACCGGCGACGGGCGCCGCGGGCGGCTCGCCTCGCACCTGCCGTGGGCCGACATGCGCCGCGGCTGGGACTTCGTCTCGACCGGCCACGGCGACGTACCGTGGGAGGACTGCTTCCGGGCGCTCAACGCGATCGGCTACAACGGCCCGATCTCCATCGAGTGGGAGGACGCCGGCATGGACCGCCTCATCGGCGCGCCCGAGGCCCTGTCGTTCGTGCGCCGGCTGGCGTTCGACGCCCCGGCGGCCGCCTTCGACGCGGCATTCTCGTCCTCGTCCTGATCCCGCACACACGAAAGGCCGGCCTCGCGGCCGGCCTTTCGTGTGTTTGTCGCTTCTTGTCGCTTCTTTGCTTCTTCCGCTTTTTTTCGCTTTTTTTCGCTTAGTAGCTGGTGCCGCCGCTGGGGGTCGTCTTGGACGGACCCGTGGTCGCCAGCACGTCCCGCTCGATGGCGGGCGTGGTGGTCGTCTCCGAGGAGCCCATCAGCCGCTGTCCGAGATCGCTCTCAGCGAACCGGCTGTTGGCCAGCTTGTCGGTCACCATGGTCTTGCCCTCGCTGTAGAGCCGCGTCGCCTGCTCCTGGACGACCCCGGCGGCTTCCTGCACCGTCGGGCTCTCCTTGATCTTCAGGGCAGTCGCCTTGAGCTCTTCGTACTTCTCCCGACCGGCCCGGGCGCCGAGCACGAAGCCCGCGGCCAGTCCGCCGAGGAACAGTAGCTTGCCGCGCATAGCGACGAACCTCCTTCTGAGCGGCGCCCGGTCATCGTTACGTCTTCAGCGCCGTCCTGGTCCTGGGTTACCCGTCCATCCTCGTTCCGACACATCGATCATGTACCCGTTTGCCGAGATCTGGCACACGATGGGATGGTCTCCGCCGCGCCGCGCACAACCCGCTGGCGCGACCCCGGGGTGCGTGCTGTACTCTTTGCCGGTCGCCCTGATTCACCGGGTTTCCGGAGGGTCTGAGCGCTGCAATCCCGCGTAGCTCAATTGGCAGAGCAGCCGGCTGTTAACCGGCAGGTTATAGGTTCGAGTCCTATCGCGGGAGCTCCAAACGGCCCCTTACCGGGGCCATTTTACTGCCCGGACCCTTTCCGGGCGGCGCCCCGCTTGCGCAGGTCGGTAAGCTTGCCATCGCTCGGGGCGGTAGCTCAGCGGGTTAGAGCAGGGGACTCATAATCCCTCGGTCGCGGGTTCGAGTCCCGCCCGCCCCACCGACCTGGGTGGACCCTGCTCGTGGTCCCTCCGGGACCGCTCGCCAGTGGTCGGCGGGATTCCCCGCGCACGGCTTCGCCGTGCTCCCCATCGGGGGAGCTGCGCTCCACCCGCGCCCCCTCAAACCCGTCTCGGGGTGCTCCTGTCGCGTCGGTGGCTGGGTGTTCTTGTGGTGAGCGGCTGACCTTCGACGCGGACCGACTGGTTCGCATGGTGCATCGTGCGCTCCACGGACCTGGGCTGACCCTGCTTGCGCGGCCCCTTCGGGACCGCGCTCGCCGGGGGTCCGTGGATTCCCCAGGCACGGCTGCGCCGTGCTCCCCGGTGGGGGAGCTGCGCTCCACCCACCCCCCTCAAGACCGTCTCGGGGTGCTCTTGTCGCTGCGGCTGCTGGGCGTGACTGTGGTGAGCGGCTGGCGTTCAACCGTGGTTGTCCGGTTCGCATCGTGCATCGTGCGCTCCATGGACCTGGGCTGACCCTGGACCTGGGCTGACCCTTCGGGACCGCGCTCGCCGGGGGTCCGTGGAATCCCCGCGCACGGCCTCGCCGGGTCTGCCGTCCTGGCGTTCCAGCTCCCATCGCTGTGTGCGTTTCGGCCGGGACTGGCCTGGTCTGCGCGGCGGTGCCCTGCTGCTCGCCCTTGTCCTGTTGTTCTCGCCTCAGCCTAATTCCGGGGTACGACACTTTCTGCGGGATCGGGCAGTCGCCGGGTGTCGTGTGCGCAGGCTGCGGCTGGTGCCTCGCCACGGCTGCCGAGGTGGAGGGGAAGGGGCTCGGCCGGCCCTGTTACCAACCGGTCCATCAACGCTGGGCGCTTGCCGAGGACGCGCTGAGCGACGTGCATGCCATCGTCACCATCGCTCGATCGCTCTGCGGCCGCTCCCTTGACAGCATGGAAGGTTCAGGCCGCTCGTGGAGCCCGGCCGACCCGGATGCTTGCGCTCGGTGTGCGGAGCTGGCCCACGTCGTCGACGGCCGTTGGCCGCACGACAAGCGGGGCCGCCGTTGGCGGGCGAGCGCCTTCTAAAGCAGTCATGGTCGGATCGGTGAGTGTGCGGGGCGGGTGCTCGTGGCCAACGACAGGCCGGTCACCATGATCGCGCGGTTCGCATGGTGCATCGTGCGCCCCACCGACCTGGGTGGACCCTGCTCGTGGTCCCTCCGGGGCCGCTCGCCGGGAGTTGGCGGGATTGCCCGCGCAGCCTTCGGCTGCTCCCCGCCGGGGGAGCTTCGCTCCACCCGCGCCGCGTACAAGACCGTCGCGGCGCCGACTTTGTAACGGTTGGCCGGGTGCGTGCTGAGTGGCTGACATCGGCCGTGATCGACCACTGTGTGGTGGTCGTGTGCTCCGCCGATCTGGTCGACCGGGTTCGAGCCCTTGGCTCGCTGGCAGGTCGACCCATTCCCTTGAGCTTCTCAGTGGTCAGCCTAGTGGCGGGGTACGACAACTTCCCGGCGTGCGGAGCGAGCCTGGGCGGACCGTCCGAACACATTCCGGGCCTCCGACGAACTACAGGTGTGATGCAACTGTGGACGACGTGGGGGAGGCGGACTTGGCCGTGATGACGCAGCCCGGCGCAGCGCAGGGACAGGACGCTGGCGCCGACCTCGTTGAACAGGCGAAACGCGTGCCTGAGCGGTTCACCGCCGTGTTCGATCAGCACTACCGGCAGATCTACGCGTACGCGGCCCGGCGGCTCGGTCCCGACCTGGCCGAGGACGTGGCGTCGGAGACGTTCCTGGTCGCGTTCGACCGCCGGCACAGTTACGACAGTGCGCGTGCCGGGGTGCGGCCGTGGCTGTACGGCATCGCGTCGAATCTCATCGCCCGTCACGCGCGGGCCGAGACGCGGCGGTACAAGGCCCTCGCCAAGGCTGTCGGCGCGCAGGAAACGGGCGACCACGCCGACGCCGTCGCCGGGCGGCTCGACGCGACGGCCGTGCGTGGCCGCCTCGCGGAGGCGTTACGACGGCTGCCCGAGCCGGTCCGGGCGGTGCTGCTGCTCGTGGCGTGGGCGGGGCTCAGCCAGCAGGAGGTCGCGGCGGCGCTCGACATCCCCGCCGGCACGGCCAGGTCCCGGTTGCACCGGGCGCGTCAGGAGATGCGGCAGGCGCTCGGCGCCGAGATCGAGGTGAGCGAGTGATGGACGAGATCGGCGCGCTGCGCGAGGCGTTCGGGGGCGACGAGGTCCCCGGCCAGGCAGCCGAGAACCGGGCCCGCGCGGCCCTCCACCAGCGGATGTCGTCGAAGGAGCAGCGAGTGACCAGCATGAGCCGGAAGCGTTTCGCCATCACGGCCGGGGTCGTCGTGGCGGCCGCCGCCGCGGTCGCCGTCACCGCGGTCATGGTGGTGCGGGGAGGCGGCGGCCACGCGCCGGTGCCGGACGACGCGCCGACGCTGAACGCACCGGTCGCCAAGGGGGTGCTGCCGTTCGCCCGCCCGGCCAGCGCCGCCGAGTACCTGGAGAACGCCGCCTGGACGGCCGAGCGCAAGCCGTGGAAGGACCCGCGACCCGACCAGTTCATGTACATCGAGACGCTGGAGCTGCGCAACAAGCCGGCCTACGAGAACGAGCACCCGAACGATCCGATCAGGACCGGCATGGGCGAGAACCGCAAGATCCAGGAGTGGAACAGCATCGACGGGCAGACCAGGGCGGGCTACAAGGACGGCCGGCTCGTGGTGGCCAGGCGGGGGCAGGGCGGCGAGTACTGGGACCGGATCGCGTGGTCGACGATCACGTCGATGACCCGCCCGGACAAGGTTCCGGACGCCGTGCCCGGACCCGGTTCGATGGGCATCGAGCTGGACGCGTTCATCGGCCAGTACGTCGTGCCGCCGAACGTACAGGCGGCGATCTTCCGGCACCTGGCGCAGGCGCCCGGGATGACGATCAACCCCGACGCGGTCAACATCGACGGCCGCCCGGCGGTCGGGCTCGGCCGGATCGTCGAGGGTTACCTGTCGCAGGAGCTGCTGTTCGACCAGCAGACCTACCAGTTCATCGGCGAGCGGCTGGTCGCCGTCAAGGACCACGTGAGCCACGGCGACGACGGCGACCGCGTCAGCCACCGCGGCGACGTGTACCGCCAGGTCATCTACTCGAAGATGACCATCGTCGACCGCCCCGGCGACACGCGGTAGCGCCCCGGACGCCGCCCCGAGCCGAACCGGCCGGGGCGGCGCTGCTGCGTGGGGTGGTCAGGTGGTGACGGTGACCGGGTGGGAGCGGGGGGACTCGCCGGCGGAGTTCAGGGCGGTCACCTCGAACGTGTGCGCGCCCGGCGGGACGTTCGTCACCAGGAACGCCGGACTGTAGCTCCAGGCGATCCGCACCCCGTCGCGGTACACGTGGTAGCCGTCGGTGGCGGTCTGGACCGCTTCCCAGGCGAGCCACACCTGGCCCGGGGCCGGGGTGGAGGTGGCGACCGAGCGGGGAGCGTACGGCGGGGTGGCCTGGGCGGGCATGATGTTCGTGGTGACGGGCTGCGACAGGGCCGATTCGCCGGCCGTGGTGACCGCCGACACCGCGTACGTGTGCGAGGTGCCGGGGGTGAGCCCGGTCAGCGTGACGGACGGTTCGGAGCCGGTGGTGGCCCGCAGCGCGCCGTCCTCGTAGACGCGGTACTGGCCGGCGCCCGGCGAGCCGGTCCAGGTCAGCCGCACCGAGTGGCTGGTGGTCTCGGACGGGCTCAGGTCGGTCGGGGGCGCCGGGACGGTGCTGGGGCTGTCCGGGCCGGAGAGCACGAGGTCGTCGGCCTCGAACGCGGCCTGGGCGTACCAGCCGTGCACGTACACCCGGACGGTCGTGGTCGTCGGGCCGGTGGTGAAGGGGACCGACAGTCGGGTCCACTGGCCGCTCGGCGGCGACCAGGTCCCGCCGAGCTCGGTGCCGAGGAAGGCGTACCCGCCGCGGACCCACCCGGAGACGGTGTACGACGAACCCGGCCGCACCGGCACGACCTGCGCGCACTCGGCGGTCGACGCCAGCGTCGGGGTGCCGGTCAGCGCGTACTGGCCGGAGTGCCCGCCCCAGGTGGTGGCCGTGCCGGCCGCGCAGGTCCACCGGGCGGCCGCCGCCTCGAACCCCGGGTTCGCCAGCAGGTTCACCTCGCCGGCCGCGGCCGCGGCGGGAGCGAACGGGGCGATGCAAAGGCAGGTCGCGAGAGCGACCGTGGTCAGCCGGCGCACAGCGTGGCCCCTTTCCCGGGAACCGGACCGGCCTGTCGGCCGCGATTCTGTAAGGAAAGCTTCCTGAATCATTGCTGTCAATGCTGCGAACGGACGGGGCACCGCGGTGCCCCGTCCGGCGGTGCGTCAGACCGAGAGGGTCCAGGTGTTGATGTAGCCGCTGTCGGACGAGGCGGCGTCCTGCACGCGCAGCCGCCAGGTGCCGTTGCGGGCCTCGGAGGACAGGTTCAGGGTGTAGGTCTGGTCGATGTTGTCGGCGCTGCCCCCCTGGCGGTTGCTCAGGATGTACGCGCTGCCGTCGGGCGCGACGAGCGACACGACCAGGTCGCCGCGGTACGTGTGGACGATGTGGACCTCGACGGTGCTCGTGGCCGACGCGTTACCCGCACAGCCGGCGATGGTCACCGTGCTCTCGACGGTGGCCAGGTCGACGGTGGCCACGTCGGTGGGGTTGGTGCCGGTGCAGGTGATGCCGGACGTCGGCACGGGGTTGAGGGTCCAGGTGTTGATGTAGCCGGTGTCGCCGGTCGCGGCGTCCTGCACGCGCAGCCGCCACGTGCCGTTCAGGGGCTCGGAGGAGAGGTTCAGGGTGTAGGTCTGGTCGATGTTGTCGGCGCTGCCCCCCTGGCGGTTGCTCAGGATGTACGCGCTGCCGTCGGGCGCGACGAGCGACACGACCAGGTCGCCGCGGTACGTGTGGACGATGTGGACCTCGACGGTGCTCGTGGCCGACGCGTTGCCCGTGCAGCCGGCGAGGGTGATCGCGCTCTCCACCGTCGCCAGGTCGGCGATCGCCACGTCGGCGGGGTTGGTGGCGGTGCAGGTCCCTGCCGCGGCGGCGGGGGAGCCGCTCACCGCCACCGCGGCCGAGATCGCCAGCAGGCCCGCGCCGAGCCACCGCGTTGCCGATGTTCCCGCAGTACGCATTGCTTCTCCTCGTTGAACCGGTATCCCGCAGGGCCCCTGAGGGGTCCTGAACGGAAGGTCGTAACGAGGACGGCGGTCGGCGGCGGTCCGGACGTCAGGTTTTTGACATGTCAGGCGGGACGCGAGAACTGGTAGTGCGCGATCCGCCAGGTGTCGCCGGCACGGCGGACCAGCACGCCCAGGAAGCCGCGTACCGGTGGGCGCTCGGTGAACGTGAACTCGACCGCCGCGTAGCCGAGGATGAGGTCGTCGGACAGGTGGCGGGTCTCCCGGAGGTCGTAGGCGGCGGTGAGGCCGATCGGC
Source organism: Dactylosporangium sp. NPDC050588 (assembly GCF_040654975.1). NCBI lineage: Bacteria > Bacillati > Actinomycetota > Actinomycetes > Micromonosporales > Micromonosporaceae > Dactylosporangium > Dactylosporangium sp. NPDC050588. Next base: position 44,344 of record NZ_JBFAJA010000029.1, read on the forward strand.
TGCGGCGCGTAGTACGCGGCGACGGCGGCCGGGCCGACGCCGTACGGGTGCACGCCCTGGAAGATCGCGTCGGCGGTGAAGAGCGTCGCGACGCGGTCGGGGTCGTGGGCGTCCACGGCGGACTTCCAGGCGTCCAGGACGTCGCGGAGCACGCTTTCGTCGGACATGAGTGTCACCTCGATTCAGTGGCCGGCGCTCTGGCCGCCGTCGACGTGCAGGATCTCGCCCGTGACGAAGCCGGCGGTCTCCAGGTACAGGATGGCGTCGACGATGTCGGAGGGGTCGCCGATGCGGCCGACGGGGGACTGGCCCGCCAGGGCGTCGTGGGTCTCCGGCGGGTGCATCGGGGTGCGGATGACGCCGGGCGAGACGGCGTTGACCCGGATGCCGCGCGCCGCGTACTCGATGGCCAGGGACTTCGTGACGGCGTTGAGGCCGCCCTTGGTGAGTGCGGCGAGCGCCGCCGGCGCCCCGGAGGTGGGATGGTCGACGATGCTCGCCGTGATGTTGACGACGTGGCCGCCGCCCTGGGTGAGCATCGCCGCGATCGCCCGCTGCGTCACGTCGAAGAACCCGCGCAGGTTGACGCCGGTCATGAGGTCGAAGTCGGCGGACGTGTAGCCGGTGAACGGCTTGGCGACGAACACGCCGGCGTTGTTGACGAGGGTGTCGACGCGGCCGTACGCGCGCAGTGCCTCCTCGACGACGTGGGCGCCGACGGCGGGGTCGGCGATGTCGCCGGCGACGGTCAGCAGCAGCGGGTCGCCGGACGGCCCGATCGAGCGGGAGGTGGCGACGACGGCGTAGCCGAGCTTGCGGTACGCGGCGGCGACGGCCGCGCCGATGCCCTGGGAGGCGCCGGTGACGACGGCGACCGGGGGAGTGCTCATGGGTTTCCGTTCTGTGGTCGGGACTCGCGTGACTGGCGGCGGTGCGCGCAGGCGAGGCCTCCTACCCACGCGGAGCACCGCTATCCGCCTGGACGACAGGTGCCGTTGACGGCCGGCCGTAGGGTGTGCGGGTGACCTCGTACGGGCCGGGCCTGCTCGATCTGATCCCCGACGCCGACGTCCTGGAGGGCGACCCGACCGGCGGGGACGGGATCGCGTGGCTGCTGGAGCTCGCCGCGATCGGGCTGAGCCGGCGCTGGCGGAGCTCGACGGCGAGGCCGCCGAGCTGCTCGGCCAGCTCGAGTTCTGCCGTGCGCACGACCTGATGCTCGCCGTGGTGTAGCCCTCTCAGGTCGCGAACACCACGCTCCACCAGCCGCACAGCCCGAGCGTCAGCACCGTCCCGGCCAGGGCGACCACCAGGGGCCAGCGCTGTTCGGATCCCAGTGCGGCGGGATGTCACCGGGTGCTTCCATGCCAGGTCCGACGCGTCCGGCGGCCACCTGGTTCCGCTACAGTCGCATCTTCGACGACGATTCGGGGAGGGTCGATGGCACAGGACATCCACGTCACGTCCAACGCGATCCGGCAGCTCGGCAAGGACCTGGTGGAGGACGTCGCACCCGCGTTCGACCCGGTGGCCCGGCAGGTGGCGGAGGCGGTGATCGAGTTGCCCGGGTTCGGGCTGATCGGGTTCCCGTTGCAGCACGCGTACGAGCAGGCCCAGGCCTACCTCGCCGACTACGTCAAGGCGGGCCGTGACCAGCTGGGCACGTTCCGCGGCAAGCTCGACGGCATCGCGACCACGTGGGAGCAGGCCGAGTCGACCAACCAGGTCATGTACCGCTAGGAGGCGTCATGAACCCGTTCACCTCTGGTGTCATCATGCTGCGGTTCGCGCTGGGTTCGTCGTTCGGGGCGGCACCGTTCGTGTCCAGCGCCATCCGGCTGGGCCTCGCCGTCGGCCTGGGCGTCTCCAACCCCGGCTCGATCTGGCAGGCCGGCGACGAGTGGAAGCAGGCGGCCACCGCGCTCGAGGTGGTCAAGTCCCGGATGGTCAACGCGAACGCCAAGGTCGGCCCGCAGTGGATCGCGGAGGACAAGGACGCCTACCTCAACGCCGTCACGGTGTACAACCAGGAGGTCGACGACCTGAAGAAGTACCTGGAGAACGTCGGGACCGGCCTGCAGACGGTCGCCGCGGCCTACTACGCGTTCGCGGTGATGGCGATCGTGGCGGGGACGTTCGCGTTCGCCTGCGCCGTCGCCGTCGGTCTCGCGATGGCCACGCCGGCGTTCCCCGCGGTGCGCGCGGCGGCCGAGACGGCGGTGTCGGCGGTCGCGATGACCGCGGGCGCGGCCGCGAAGACCATCACGGCGATCGCCGGCGGCGCCACCGCCATCCTGCTCGCGGGCGTGGCGCTGTCGAAGGCCTTCCAGTCGCAGCCCGGCGGCGTCAAGGGCGCCGACTTCAAGGTGATCACGATCGACTACTCCCCGCTGACCGGCGGCAACGGGTACGTCGCGCCCCGGCGCGAGCTGCCCGGCCCGGCGAAATGAGATAGGAACAGCACGTGGACCCGAACATGGACCCCGACCGGCTGGTCGAGGAGTCGCTGCGGCAGATGCGGCAGGTCGAGGACTTCCAGCGCCGGTCGGCGGCGATGGTCGGCCGTGGCGAGGCCCTCGACGGCCTCGTCACCGCGGAGGCGCGCGGCGACGCCGGGCTCTCCCGGATCACCATCGACCCGCGGGCGATGCGCAGCCCCGCGCAGGACCTCGGCGACGCGACCCTCCGGGCCGCCCAGGGCGCCCTGGAGGACCTGCGGCGCCAGACGATGGAGGCCATGCGCGAGATCCTGGGCGACGACGTGATGGGTGTCGTCGACGGTACCGGCGACCCCAGCAAACTGGTCGCCGAGGCCGAGCAGCGCTTCCAGGCCTCCGCCGACGAGGCGATGGAGACCCTCGAACGGCTCCGCCGCCAGGGCGGATTCTGATCATGTCGCCGGTCGTGCTGCGGCGGGCCCGGGCGCTGCACCGCAGCCACCGGGTCAGCCTGCTCGTGCTGGCGTTCCTCGTCCTCATGACCGCGTTCAGCGTCGCCGTGGCGGTGATCGACAGCCGCGACCACGACCTGCCCGCGTTCCTGTCGGCGCTCCAGTTCGGCCTGCGCTGGGGCTGGACGGTCCTCGCCGTGCTCTGGGCCGCGCTGGCGCTGCTGCTGGTCGCCGCCGAGCTCGGCTGGCTGACGGGCACGACCACCCTGACCGACCGGGGCGTCGTCCTGCGGTCGGGCCGGCACGAGGCGACGGTCGGCTGGTTCGACATCGACGAGCTGCGCGCCGTCCCGTCCGCCGGCGGCCACCTGTACCACCTGCGCACCACCGTCCCGATGCCCCGCCCGCCACGCCTCGGCCTCCAGGGCCGCCGCGAGGCCTGGCTCGGCTGGCACCCCGGCGCCGACACCGCCGTGGCGGCCATCGCCCGTCCCCACCTCGGCGTCAAGTACCAGTCGCCACCCCGCTGACCTTCCTTTTTGCGGGACCGCGTCGGCTTTTGCGGCCGCGTCAGCTTTGCGGGCCGCGTCGGCTTTTGCGGGCCGCGTCAGCTTTGCGGGCCGCGTCAGCGGCGCGTCAACGGCGGATCAGGGCCGGGGACGACGCTTTCGGCAGGCCGGCGGGGTACCGCCGGGAAGGACTGTCGAAGGGAGCAGAGCGGACATGCGGCTCAGTTTGCGGAAGGTGCTCGGTGGTATCGCCGCCACCGTGGCGCTGATGGGGATGACGCTGGTGCTGAGCGGGGCACCGGCGGCGGCGGACCCGGCGGAGAAGGCGGCGCCGCTGGCGGCGGGCGTGTTCCGGCCGATCAAGAACGTCGGCAACGGGATGTGCCTCCAGCCGGCGTCGACCGCGGAGTTCGCGGCGATCGTGCAGCAGCCGTGCGTCGCGGGCAGCATCGCGCAGGGCTGGCAGACGGTCAGCCTCGGCGGCACCAAGTACCGCTTCCTCAACCAGCTCAGCGGGTACTGCTTCGACGCCTTCGACGGGGCGCTCAACAACGCGCGGCTGCTGCAGGGGACGTGCGTGGCGATCAGCAACGAGGAGTTCAACACCGGCTCGACGCTGCCGAACGTGGTACAGATCCAGTCGCGGGTCGGGTTCCGTGACACGGGCTACTGCGTCGACGTGCCCGGCGGGTCGGCGACCGCCGGCCTCGCGATGCAGATCTACCGCTGCAACGGCACCCTCGCGCAGCGCTGGGTCGTCGGGTTCGCCTAGGGTTCGCCGGCACGGGCGGGCGGCGGCTTCTTCCGCCGCCCGCCTCCTCAGAGGCCGACGGGTCGTCCTGCGATGGTGAGGTACGTGTAGCCGAGCCGGCTCAGCCGCTGCGGGTCCAACACGTTGCGGCCGTCGAGGACGACGGGGGTGCGCATGAGGCCGACGTACTTGCCCCAGTCGAGCTCCAGGTACTGCGGCCACTCGGTGACGAGCACGACGGCGTCGCTGTCGTCGAAGACCTCGTCGACGCTCTCGCAGAGGCTCGCGGCGAGCTCCGGCTCCTCGGCCCGGAACCGCTCGGCGGCGATCGGGTCGTGCAGCTTGACCCGGGCGCCCCGGGCGATCATCAGCTTGGCGATGTCGATCGCGGGGGAGTCGCGCAGGTCGTCGGTGTTGGGCTTGAACGCCAGGCCGAGCAGGCCGATCTTGCGGCCCTTGAGGATGCGCAGCTCGTCGAGGAGCTTGTTGACCGCCTCCTCGCGCTGGCGCTGGTTGACCTCGCGGGCGGCGGACACGATCGGCATGTCGTAGCTGTACTCGGCGGCGGTCGCGATCAGCGCCGCGGTGTCCTTGCCGAAGCACGACCCGCCCCAGCCGACGCCCGGCTGCAGGAACCGCGAGCCGATCCGCGCGTCGAGCCCGGTGCCCCGCGCGACCTGGTTGATGTCGGCGCCGACCTTGTTCGCCAGCTTGCCGATCTCGTTGATGTAGCTGATCTTCAAGGCGAGGAACGCGTTCGCCGCGTACTTGATGAGCTCCGCCGAAGCGAGGTCCGTCGAGACGAGCGGGACCGCGCCGACCTCCTCGGGCCGCGGCAGGAACGTCGGCGCCGTGAACGACTGGTTGAGCACCGCCCGGTAGAGCCGGTTGAGCACGTCGAGGCTGCGCGGGTTGTCCGACCCGATGACGATCCGGTCCGGGAACAGCGTGTCGTGGATCGCCGACCCCTCGCGCAGGAACTCCGGGTTGGACGCCACCGCGAACTCGCCCGCGGCCCGCCGCGAGTGGAACTCCTCGAACGACTCCCGCAGGATCGACTCGACCCAGTTCCCGCTGCCGATCGGCACCGTCGACTTGTTGACCACGACGGTGAACTCGCCGTCGATGGTCTTGCCGATGCTCTCCGCGGCCATCCGCAGGAACCGCAGGTCGGGCTGCCCGTCCGGCAGCGACGGCGTCTGCACCGCGACGAACACGACCTCGGCGCCCGGGACACCCTCGGCGTAGTCGGTGGTGAACGTCAGGTTGTGCGCGGCCTCGTGCATGAGCTCGTCGAGGAACGGCTCGTAGATCGGCGAACGCCCCGCCCGCAGCAGGTCGACCTTCTCCTGGCTGAGGTCGACGCACGTGACCTCGTGCCCGAGATAGGCCAGGCAGATGCCGGTGGTGAGGCCGACGTAACCGGTGCCCACGACGCATACCTTCACCCGGGCGATGATACACAGCCGTCATCTGCGACTGATTCCACATATTGGACAATTCGGCCGCTCAGTCCGCTTCCGGACCGTGCCGGCGGGGCCCCTGCGTGCCCCCGCCGGCGTCGCGGCCGCGCTACCCCCGCGGCTGGAAGATCCCGAAGTGGTTGCCCTCCGGATCGGTGACCTTGGCGAACACCGGCCCGTCGTCGGTCTGCGTCGGCGGCACGAGCACCTTGCCCCCGGCCGCCTCGACCCGCTCACACACCCCCGGCACGTCCTCGACGACGACGTAGAAGATCGCGTGCCCCGGCTGCCCCACTGCCAACCCACCCATGACCGACCTCTCGTCCGGCGTGGTGATCATCTGGTACGCCCCGTCCCCGCCGAACGTCCACCCGAACAACTCCCCGTAGAACCGCCGCGCCACCGCCGCGTCACTGACCCCGACCTGAAACCACCCGATGCCGTTCATTCCCACTCCTCAACCCCGTCGTCCTGGAGCCGCACGTCCTCCCGCCCGGCCACTTGCCCACCACCTTCACCCCCTCCCACGACACCGTCCTGTCGGCATTTCCCCACAACCAGTGAGGCGCCACCCGAACCCCCACCACGATCAAAGAACCCCCTGGCCGCCCGGACAGCCACCCCACGACTTCGATCACGCCGATCACGCCCCCGACCGCCCACAGGGAGCGTGAGGACGCCGACCGGGCCACATCACTACGACCACGGCGCGAACGGCGACCACGAGTGCCGACCGCCCCCGTGATCGAAGGACACCCCTGGCCGTCCGGGCAGCCACCGAGCGACTTCGATCACGCCAACCACGGCCACGGCCGATCCGCAGGGACCGTGAGGACGGCGGCCGGGGATCATCACGGCGCCTGCGGTGCGGACGGTGACGACGAGTGCCGGCCGCCCCCGTGATCGAAGGACACCCTTGGCCGCCCGGGCAGCCACCTGGCGACTTCGATCACGCCAACCACGGCCCCGATCGCCCCACGGGAATGTGAGAACGTCGGCCGGCGAACGGCCCCGCGACCATGGAACGGATGGCACCCACGAGGGTCGGCCGTCACCGTGATCGAAGGACAGGCCTGGCCGTCCGGGCGGCCACCACGCGACTTCGATCACGCCAACCACGGCCACGACCGACCCGCAGAGACAGCCGCGACGGCGGAGGCCAACTCTGCGGTCAGGTGCGTTGCGCTGATTGTGAACCACGGCGGCGGGGAACACACCGCGACCACGACGCGGACGGCAACCACGCCACCTGGCGCCCGGCCCCGGCCCCGGCCGGACGGACAGAACCCCACCTCCGCGCTGGCCTGACCTGCGACCAGACGGATCGGCGAACCCGTACGCGGACAGCAACCACCAGGACGGAGTGCGTTGCGCTGGTTGTGGAAGAAAGCGCCAGGCGACGCCCTCCACGGTGTGCGGACGGCGAACACCACCCCGGCCCACGCCACAACCTGGAATCGGCCGGCTCCGAAGAGGCGTGGCGACCGGAATAGGTCGGTCGGGGGTGTGCGGCGGGAGTGGGTCAGGCGGCGATGGCGATCCGGGTGATGAGCTTGCCGGGGATGTCGAGGGCGTTGGGTGGCAGTGGGCGTGGAGTGGCGAGCTCGGGGGTGGGGGTGACGTCGTGGATGCGGTCGACGCGGAACGAGCGGACCGCGTCGCGGAGGCGGCACCAGGCGAGCAGATACCAGCCGGTGGGGCCGCCGAGATAGCCGACGGGCTCGATGTGGCGGCGGGTGGTGGTGCCGAAGCGGTCGGCATAGGCGATGTCGAGGACGCGGCCGGTGGTGAAGGCCTCGACGACCGCGGGCGAGACGGGGGTCGGGCCGGGGTCGGCGCCGTCGACGAGGTGGATGCGGGCGGCGAGCTCGGTGGCGCGGTGGACGTCGGCGGGGGACATGACGGCGAGGAGCTTGTGCAGGGCGGTGCGGGCGGGGGCGTGGAAGGGGGTGCCGTGGAGGCGGTGCAGGGCCACGGCGATCGCGACCGCCTCGGCGGGGGTCATGTTGAGCGGGGGCAGGGTGTGGGTGCGGTCGAGGGCATAGCCGCCGGTGCGGCCGAGGGAGACCCAGATCGGGACGCCGGACTGCTGCAGGGCGCTGATGTCGCGCTCGATGGTGCGGGTGGAGACCTCGAACCGGGTGGCGAGCCAGCGGGCGCTGCGGGGGCGGGGCGCCACCGCGCGCAGCTCCTCGACCAGCGCATACAACCGATCCGTCCGATTCACGCCGCCAGACTATCCACCAGGTACGACAAAAAATGGTGGAGCCAGGTCTACTGAACGGTGCCGGTGGCGTCCGTATGGTCGGTGCCGTGAGCGGTGTGTGGCAGGCGATGGCGAGGGCACCGCACCGGTTCCTGCTGTCGGGCTGGCCGCTGCGGTGTCTGCTGTACCTGTTGGGCAGCGTCGCCGTCGCGGTGGGCCTGCTGATGGCGCTCATCGCCGGCATCCTGTTCCCGCCGGCCGTGGTGTTCCTGGGTTTGCCGGTCGGGGCGCTGGAGCGGCGGCGGCTGCGGATCCTGGACCGGGTGCCGGTGCCCAGCCCGCATCCGGTGCCGAAGCCCGGACTCGGTGGGTGGTTCCGGTCGCGGCTGGGTGAGGGCGCGACCTGGCGGGAGCTCATCTATGTCCTGGCGTTGGCGTCGGTACTGCTGCTCGTCGACCTGGTCAGCCTCGGCCTGCTCGTCGACTGCCTGATCGTGGCCGCGGCGCCGGTGTTCGTGCAGGTGGGGGTGCCGTTCCAGTTCGGCGACCTGGTCGTCGACACCCGTGGGGAGGCACTGGCGGCGACGGCGTTCGCGGTGCCGGCGACGGCGGTCGGGCTGTACGCGTTGAGCGCCGTCGCCGCGACGCAGGCCGCGTTCGCCCGGTGGCTGCTCGCGCCGCGTGACGCCGAGCTCAACCGCAGGGTCGAGGAGCTGTCCCAGTCGCAGAAACGGCTGGTCGACGCGTTCGAGGCGGAGCGCCGCAGGATCGAGCGGGACCTGCACGACGGCGCCCAGCAGCACCTGGTGCTGCTCGCGATGACGCTCGGGCTGGCGAGGCTGGAGGTCGGCGACGGCAAGGCGGCCCACCTGCTCGAGGACGCGCAACGGCAGGCGCGGCAGGCCCTGGCGTCGATCCGGGAGCTGATCCACGGCATCCACCCGCAGGTGCTCACGGACCTGGGCCTGCCGGCCGCCGTCGGGGAGCTCGCCGAACGCTGCCAGGTGCCCGTCGTCATCGACCTGCCCCTGGATCGGCGGCTGCCGGCGGCGGTGGAGACGACGGCGTACTTCGTCGTGTGCGAGGCGCTGACCAACGCGGTCCGCCACGCCGGCGCGGCCAGGATCACGGTCAGCGGCCGGATCACGCGGTACGTCCTCACGTTGACGGTCACCGATGACGGCCGCGGCGGCGCCGACCCCGCGACCGGCACCGGGCTGCGCGGCCTCGCCGACCGGACCGCGGTCATGGACGGCACGTTCACCGTCACCAGCCCGGCGGGAGGTCCGACGACGCTGCGGGTGGACCTGCCGTGCGGCCTGACCTAAGGTCGGCCGGCATGAAGATCGTGCTCGCCGACGACGCGGTGCTGCTGCGGGAGGGGCTCGCCAGCCTGCTCGAACGGTTCGGCCACACGGTCGCGGCCGCCGTCGGTGACGCCGAGGCGCTGCTCGACGCCGCGCGGGAACACCGACCGGATCTCGTCATCACCGATGTACGGATGCCGCCGACGCACACAGACGAGGGTCTCCGCGCGGCGCTCACGCTGCGGGAGGACGACCCGCAGCCGGCGGTGCTGGTGCTGTCGCAGTACACCGCGACCGCCTACGCCGCGGAGCTGCTCGCGCCCGCCGGACGGGCCGGCGTCGGGTACCTGCTGAAGGACCGCGTCGGGGACATCACCGAGTTCGCCGACGCGGTCGCGCGGGTCGCGGCGGGCGAGACCGTCATCGACCCGGACGTGGTGCGGCAGCTGCTGACGCGGCAGCGCGCCGCCGACCCCCTGGCGCGGCTCACCCCGCGGGAGCGCGAGGTGCTGGGGCTGATGGCGGAGGGCCGGTCCAACGCGTGGATCGCCCGCGCCCTGCACATCGGTGACGCCGCCGTCGCCAAGCACATCGGCAACATCTTCGCCAAGCTCGACCTGCCCGGCCCCGACGACGGCCACCGCCGCGTCCTTGCCGTTCTCAAGTACCTGCGCACCTGACCGAAAGAACGAAATTTGGGACCCCGAAAATGGGTCTTCGGGCTCAGGTGCCGCGGTCGTGCCGGTCCTAGCGTGGAAAGCGGTCAATCCCCCTTCCCCGCCAGGAGGAGCCTCATGTCAAGACTCAGGCGCGCGGCTGGCGTCATCGCCGTCGTGCTCGCCGCCGTCACCGTCACCGCCGTCAACATGGCCGACGCCGCCACCCCGCTCGTCGTGCAGGCCGAGTCGTTCGCCGCGCAGTCCGGCGTACAGGTGGAGACCACCGTCGACACCGGCGGCGGTCAGAACGTCGCGTATCTCGCCAACGGCGACTGGATGCGGTTCGACGGCGTCGACCTCGGCCCCGCCGGCACCGTCACCGCCGCAGCCCGGGTCGCCTCCGCCGTCGGCAACGGCACCGTCGAGCTGCGGACGGGTTCGCTGACCGGGCCGCTGCTGGCGCAGTTCCCGATCGCGGCGACCGGCGGCTGGCAGGCGTGGACGACGCTGTCCGCGACCGGCAACCACGCCACCGCCGGCCCGCAGCCGGTGTTCGCGGTCCTGCGCAGCGGCGCGGGCGGCGACTTCGTGAACATCAACTGGTTCTCGTTCACCGCGGCCACGTCGAGCAGCAGCAGCCCGGCGGCGACCGGCTGGGTCGACGTCGACCAGGCGAAGTGGGGCGCGCAGCTCGCCGCGTTCAACGCGATGCCCATGGACCCCGCGCCCGCTGGCGCCGTCCGGGTCCCGGAGTTCAACGCGTCCTGCACGTACAGCCACTCCCGCAAGGACGACCCGATCGTCTTCCCCGGCCTGCCGGGCGCGTCGCACATGCACAGCTTCATCGGCAACCGGAGCACCGACGCGAACAGCACCGCCGACACGCTGCTCGCCAACGCCGGCACCAGCTGCGCGCCGGCGCCGGACCTCTCCGCGTACTGGGTGCCCACGCTGTACGAGCACGGCCAGCCGGTCGAGCCGAAGGCCGTCGTCGTGTACTACGGCTCCAGGCTCACGGACTCCAGCAAGACGGTGCCGTTCCCGCAGGGCTTCCGGATGATCGCCGGCGACGCGAAGCTACAGGCGCCGACCCCGGCCGGCACCGTCAACCAGTTCTACTGCGCGGGCCCCGGCGGCGAGATCGGCCGCAGCGCCGACGGCAACTGGCCGCGGTGCGCGCCGGGCGCCTCGCTGCTGTTCCAGCTCGTGTTCCAGGACTGCTGGGATGGCGTCCACCTGGACAGCCCGACGCACAAGGGGCACGTCGCCTACACGTACGACGGCAAGTGCGGCGGCGCGTTCCCGGTGGCGATCCCGTCGGTGTCGTTCGTCATCGCCTACCCGACGCCCGGGTCGATCGACGGGTTCACGCTGTCGTCGGGGATGGCGTCGTCGTTCCACGGTGACGCGTTCCTCGCCTGGGACAACGCCGCACAGGGCCACCGGGTGAAGAACTGCATCGTCCAGAAGGCCAAGTGCAACACGGCTGGGACGTTCTGATGCCGTGACCGTGAGCGCTCACCGGTGTGGTTCGTCGCCGCGATGTGCGGCCTGGCGACTCCCCACCGGTGGGCGGGCCTCAGCCGGGCGGCCGATCCCGCTGCCGTCCACGCCGGCCGGCCGGCACACGCCGGTGGCTGGACGACTCGGCCCGGCTCGCGACGACGGGCCGTGCCGCCCGACGGCGGGTCCGACCTGCTCGTCGCAGCCGGTGGACACCAGCGGCGGCCTAGTCCGGTGGAGCGGACGCCAGCAGCGGCCTGGTCCGGTGGGGTGTACGCCAGCGGCGGCCTGGTTCAGTGGGTGGACGCCGGTGGTGGCGGTCTGCTGGACGCTGGTGGCGTCTCGGTCTGGTGGAGTTGGTCATCAGTGGCGGGCGTCCGGTGGGTGCTGGTGGTGGCCTGGTCCGGTGGACGTGGTGGCGGCTCGGTCCTGTGGGGTGGGTGCTGGCGGCAGCTTGGTCTGCTGGACGCTGGTGGTGGCCTTGTCCGGCGGATGTCAGTGGGGGCCTGGTTCGGTGGACGTTGGTCCGGTGGGCGCTGGTGGCGGCTCGGTCCTGTGGGGTGGGTGCCGGCGGCAGCCTGGTCCGGTGGGCGCTGGTGGTGGCCTTGTCCGGTGGGATGCCGGTGGATGCTGGTGGGGTCTGGTCCGGTGGGGTGGGGGTCGGTCGGGGGACACGCCCACAACCCCGCCGCGCGGGTGTGGACACGGCATCGGCGGGTCGTCAGTGCAGCTGGATCTCGTTGACGTCGGGGGCTGGGCCCTCGTCGTTGAAGAACCGGATCCAGCTGGTGCCGGCCGGCAGGTGCACGCGGAGCGTCACGGTGGCGGGGATGCGCCAGTCGCCGGCGCCGCTCAGTGTGAGTGACTGCGTGGGGCCGTCGTTGACGGCGACGCGGAGGGTGCGGGTCTCGGCGGTTTCGTACGTGACGGTCATCGTCCGTTCGCCCGCCGCGGTGACGCCGGTGACCCGGATGGCGAGGGTGTTCGGTCCGCCGATGTAGCCGACCCGGCTGCCGCCCACGCAGGTCGGGCACTCGATGACGCGGGCGCCGTTGCGAAGGTTGGCGGCGTCGGACGCGTGCAGGCTGATCGCCGCGAAGGTCGAGGACGCGGCAGGTGTACGGGATGGCGAGGCCCCCGGGGCAGGCGCCGAGGTGCGTGGCAGCGCCGAGACCGGCGTCGTCGGGGCGGGTGTGGTGAGGGTCGGCGTCGGCGGGACCGGCGCCGGCGAAGGCCCGCCCGGCGGGGGTGTCGAGGCGGTCGCGGCCGGCGGGTGGCCGCCACCGTCCGGCAGCACCAGCGGTGGCACGACCGTCGCCGTGGCGACGACCGCGACGGCGAGGGCCACCCAGCCGGCCCGCCGCACCCAGTCCCGCCGCGGACCGTCCACAAGGGACCCGAAGGACTCAGAAGCGGGGGACGGGTCGGGCGCGGGGGACGGGGCGGTCATCGGCGGCCGGTCCACAGCAGGACCGCCTCCATGCGGCCGCGGACGTGCAGCTTCGCGAAGATGTGGTGGAGGTGGTTCTTCACCGTCTTCTCGGTCAGCAGCAGCCGGTGCGCGATCGCCGCGTTGGACAACCCCTCCGCGAGCAGGTCCAGGACGTCCCGTTCGCGGCGGGTCAGCCGGTACCGGCCGAGCGTCTCCTCCTGCCGCTCCGCCAGCTCCTCCCGCGACGCCTGCGCCCGGACGGTCGCCGTCGCGACGGCCGCCGCGACCGGGGACAGCCACCCGTGCCCGGCGGCGACGGCGAGCACGGCCCGGCGCAGCTCGTCGGGGTCGAACGCGCCGTGCACCAGGTACCCGCGGGCGCCGCCGCGCAGCATCCGCCCGATGAGGTCGGGGTCGGCATCGCTGGTGATGATGAGGACGCCGCTGAGCCGGCTCAGCTCGGCGAGGGCGGACAGCCCGTCGGCGACCGGCATCCGGTGGTCGAGGAGCGTCACGGCCGGGCGATGTGCCTGTGCCTGCGTGACGGCCTCGCGCCCGTCCGCGGCCTCGGCGACGACCCGGACGCCGTCGAGGCCGTCCAGGTACCCGCGCAGCGCCGCCCGGACGATCGGGTTGTCGTCGACGATCAGCAGCTCGATCATGCCGGCACCGTCACCTCGACGGTCGTGCCGCGGCCGGGGGCGGACGCGACGTGCAGGCTCCCCTGGATGGTGCTCGCCCGCTCGTACATGCCGATCAGCCCGAAGTGCTGTGCGGTGCGCAGCTCGGAGAGGTCGGCGGGCAGCCCGAACCCGCGGCCGTCGTCGTGGATGCGCAGGAGCAGGTGCCGGCGGCCCTGGTGCAGGCTGACCGTGGTCCCGGCCGCCGCCGCGTGCTGGGCGACGTTCTGCAGGGCCTCCTGGAGGATGCGGCACAGCTCGTAGCGGACCGCGACCGGCGGGTCGACCGGGGTGGTGACGAGTCGCACCGGGATGCCGTACACCTGCGACCAACGCCGGCAGATCGCCTGGACGGTGCCGGTGAAGTCGCCGTCGAGGGTGTCCAGGCGCAGGCCGTCGACGAGCTCGCGGGCCTCCTGGGCGGCCACCTCCGCGCCGCGGGAGACGGTGCCGGCGAGTTGCTCGGCGAGGTCTGGGTGGCGGCGCAGGGACTGGGGCAGCGCGAGCGCGGCGAAGCTCACCCCGCGCAGCGTCTTGGTGACGGAGTCGTGCAGTTCCCGGGCGAGGCGGGCGCGTTCCGACGCTGCGGCGGTACGTTGTGCCGAGGCGACGACCCGCACCGACAGCTCCATGTGGCGGCGCAGGGCGGCGGTCGCGACGGCGGCGCCGGCGGTGGCGAGGACGCAGCCGATCGGGAACGTGAGCATGAAGCCGGCGAGCTCCGGGTCGGCGCCGGCGGGCAGGACCGTGGCGGCGACGGTGTAGCCGAGCGCGGTGTAGCCGGCGGCGAGCGGCAGCGCGCGCATGCCGGCGAGGACCCCGGCGAGGGCGGACGCGCCGACGGCGCCGCAGTGGAAGGCGACCCCGCCGCCGTCGAGGGCGAGCATACCGGCGACCGCGAGCGCGTCGGCGGCGAGGACGGGGATCGGGTGGCCCGCGACGTGCGGGTGGCGGGAGAGCACGGCGAGCCCGGCGGCGGTGGTGCCGGCGACGACGGCCAGGGCGGCGAGGAGCGGGCGGGGGTCGGCGACGAGGCGGACCCCGACGGCGCCGGCGGTGAGCGTGGCGGCGGCCCGGGCGAGCAGCACCGCACGTCCCAGGGCGGCTGGTGCCACGACCCTGTCGACATGCTGCCCCACGGCCGGGACTCTACGCGTTCCGGCGCTGGTCACATAGACAGCGATCGGCGCCCCGCCATGACGGAACGGGGCGCCGACCGGTGTTCGTGCGTTACGGCAGCATGTAGTTCTCGTTGAGCGCCGCGCCGCGCTCCGGCTTGTACTGGTCGAAGCCGCGCGGGTTGCACTGCAGACCACCGTTGATGCAGTGGGTGGTCAGTGCGGCCAGGGTCGGCGGGTCCCAGGCGTTGTACACGTCGTAGTGGAACGAGTAGCCGCGGCCGCTGGAGAACGCCACGTTCGCCATGTTGCCGCTGACCGGCCACGCCATCTTGAACTCGATCATGTTGACGGCGACCGGGTGCGACGACGGGCAGACACCCACGACCGGGTAGGCCATGTGCGCCTTGTGGTCGGGCGAGTCCAGGTGCAGGCCGTCCCAGCAGCTGGGGGCCTGGAACCGGACGTTGAGCTGGCTGCCCGCGACACAGTTGGCGGGGATGTCCCACTGGCGGGTCAGGTCACCGCACTCGAAGCCCTCGACCGCGCCCGGGTGGTTCTTGAACTGGTCGAGCGTGGAGGACGGGCTGCCCACGACGTACCGCAGACCGGCCGGCATCGGCCGGACGCTGCGCCAGTCGAGGACGCCGCTCTTGTAGTAGATGACCTGGCGGCCGACGGGCTGCACGGCGACGCCGTTGTTGAGCAGGGTCGGCATCCAGTACGCGGTCTTGTCGCCGGGCGTGATGCAGGCGGTGGTGCCGGCCTGCAGCGACGACAGGGTCGTGTTGGCGTTGGTGGTCCTGTTGCCCATGAACGTGTGCGAGTGCGACGCGCCCGGCAGGCCGAAGAACACGATCGGGTCGTCGTTGAGGTTGCTGCGGCTCACCTCGCAGTTGGCCTGGAACTCGTGGTGCGTCGTCGGCGGGTTCGTCGCCGGCGGGGTCGCCGTCGACGGGGTCACGCCGGTGACCGGGTTGGGCGCGTCGACCCAGCCGGGGCCGCTGGTCGGCGGCGGGGTGCCGGTGGACGTGCCGTAGACCTTGAACTCCCACAGCGAGTAGCCGTAGCCGGTGCCGCGCTGCGTGCCGTACATCCGAACGTAGCGGCCGGAGCCGTTGACGTTGAGCGTCTGCGTGCCGCCGGTGCCGGTGGTGGTGCTGTAGATGCTCGTCCAGGCGTTGCCGTCGGGCGAGGTCTGGATCTGGAACGCCTTGCCGTAGGCGTTCTCCCATTGCAGGACGACCTGCGTGATGGTGGCGGTGGCGCCGAGGTCGACGCGCAGCCACTGCGGGTCGCTCCACTGGCTGCCCCAGCGGGTGCTCGGGTTGTTGTCGAACGCGCCGGCCGGCGGCGACTCACCGAGCTCCTGCGAGGAGGCGAGCGAGGGCTTGTTGAGCGAGAGCAGGGTGACGTCGGCGGCGTCGGCGGCGGTCAGCTGGAACGCGCCGACGACCATCGATGCGACCACCGCGGTGGTGACCCCGATGGGGGCCAGGATTCTTCTGAGCCGTCTCGTACTCGGTCGTGTACTCATCGAGCTCCCAGGGTGTGGGCGGGCGCCGTCGCCGGTCCGGTGGTGCCTGACGCGCGTGAGGCGGTCACGCGCGTCGCCGGTGCCGGCGGTGGTACCGGGTGGCGGGAAAGCGCCCGTTGGAGAGCGCTCTCCCAAATGTTGCGCCCGTGTGGCCGGTCCGTCAATACGTGGCGACGCTCGGCGGGTGCGAAAGCGCACATTACGGTCACAGCTCAGCGGAACTTAAGGCGCGAGTGGAGAGCGCTCTCCAGTCGATCGTATGGCGTGCCCGATTTGCGCCTACATAGCGTGGTTTGACTGATACTCTCCGTGCACGGCTGAACGGGAGGTTGCCATGCGGCGAGAGACCCCGCGGATCCTGCACGTCACCGAGTCGATGAACGGCGGCACGGCCGCGGCGATCGTCGAGTTCGTCCGCTCCACGCCCCAGTTCGAGCACCACCTGCTTTTCCGCGGCAGGCTCGGCGGAGGTCGCGCCCGCGCGGCGGCCCCTGTCCTGCCGGTCCGGTTCGAAGACCTGTTCGCCGGCAGCCGCGACGCCGGCGGTGGCCTGGGTGCCGGTCTGGGTGGGGGTCTGCTCTCGCTCGGCCGGGCGCTGCGCGAGACCCTGCCCGCCGTCGCGCCCCGCATCGTGCACCTGCACGGCGGCCGGGCCGGCCTCGTCGGGCGCACCGTGATCCCGGCGGTCGCCCGGTCCGCGACCGGGCCCGTGATCCTCTACACGCCGCACTGCTTCGGCTTCGAACGCACCGACCTGCCGGCCGTCGCGCTGCGCCTGCTGCGCGGCGCGGAGCGGGCCGTCGCCGCCTCGACCGACCTCGCCGTCTGCGTCAGCCCGCGCGAGGCCGGCCTCGCCACCGAGCTCGGCATCCCCGCCGTCGTCGTGCCCAACACGACCCGCGCCCGCACCGCCCGCCCGGACCGCACCCGGCACACGGGGTCGGTCGTCACCGTCGGCCGGGTCGGCGCGCAGAAGGACTTCGAGTTCCTCCTGCGGGTCAAGGCCTTGCTGCCCGACCCGCCGGGGGTCACCTGGACGTGGGTCGGCGGCGGCGACCCGCGCGGCGAGGCCGCCCTGCGCGCCGCCGGCGTCCGGGTCACCGGCTGGCGGTCGCCGGCGGAGGTGCGCAACCATCTCGCCGCCGCCGACGCGTTCCTGCACACGGCCGCCTGGGACAGCTGCCCGCTGCCGCTGCTGGAGGCGGCCGCGGCCGGGCTGCCGCTCGTCGCCCGCAGCATCCCCGCCCTGGACTCCCTCGGCCTCGACCCCGACCTGGGCACCGCCGAGGCCGTCGCCGCCGAGCTCGCCACCGTCCTCGCCACCGGGCGACCGTCACGGCCGCGGCTGCAGGAGGCGTTCGCCGCCCGGCACACGCCCCAGGCGCAGGCCGCCGCGCTCGCGGACGCCTACGCGACCGCCCTGGGCACGATCCCCGCCCCGGTCCCGTGCGCGTCGCACCCCGCGGCTGGATCGTTGACCGAAGTGGAGGTGACCAGGCGATGAGTGTCACGGTCAGCGTCATCATGCCCGTCTGCAGGACCGCTCGCGCCCTGCCTTCACTGCTCGCGACCCGGGTGCCCGACGGCGTCACCGTCGACCTGGTCGTCGTCGACGACACCGGCGAGCTGGGGCCGGTGCCCGCCGACGCGCCGTTCCCCGTGCGGGTGCTGCGGCACGACACCCCGCGCGGGCTGGCCGCGGCCCGCAACACGGGACTGGCCGCCGCGACCGGCGAGTACGTCTGGTTCGTCGGCGGCGACGACTGGGTCGACCCGGAGCTGCTCGCCTCGCTCACCTCGGCCGTGCTCGCCGCGCTCGGCGACGAGGACCGTGCCGACATCGTCGTGGCCGGCACGGTGCCCGTCACCGAGGACGGCGTCACCGGCCCGCCGCTGCCGTCCCGCGACACCGCCACGGTGTGGACCGGTCAGCAGGCCGTCGAGGAGTTCCTCTTCCGCCGCATCCGCTCCGGCGTGACGAACAAGCTCGTCCGCCGGGACCTGCTCGACGGGCTCGTCTTCCCGCACGGACCGCGCCACGAGGACGTCGCCGTCATGGCCTGGCTGCTGCTGCGGGCGCGGACGGTCGCGTTCGTCGCCGGCCCCGCCTACTTCCACCTGAGCCGCCCCGTGTCCCGGTTCAACCCGCGTACCGCCGAGCGCGCCGCCGCCGTCGACGAGGCCCTGTTCGTCCTCGACGGCGCCGGCTCGCCCGCCGCCCGGCAGCACTTCCGCCTCCGGGCGGGCGCCCTCGCGGTCGCGGGCGCCGCGGCCCGCTCGTCGGCGGGGGAGCTGTCCGCCGCCGCCTGGGACGCGGTCGGCGCCGCCCGCCGCGGCCTGCGACCCCGCGACGCCTGGGCCGCGCTCCGGCACCGGCAGGTGGTCCTCGCCGCGGCGGTGCTGCTCATCAGGGCGGCCCCGGCGCTGTACGTCCGGCTCTACCGCGCCGCCCGCGCCGCCGACCGCCACCGCCACGCCCGCCTCGGCCGCCCGTGGCGCGGCGAGGCGGCCGCCCTGCAGTCCGCCGCCGGCGTCACGCCCGCCGTCGCCGGCGTCACGCCCGCCGTCGCCGGCGTCACGCCCGCCGTCGCCGGCACCACGCCCGCCGTCGCCGGCACCACGCCCGCCGCCGCTGGCCCTACGCCTGCCGTCCCGTCACAGCCTGGCCCCGCCGACCAGGCCGCGCCGTGCGCCGCCGTCTCGAAGCCGGTGCACGACGACATCGCCGACCAGAACGCCGCCTCCGCCGAGACGGTGGACGACGCCGACGTCCGGGCCGTGGGTGATGCCGGCGCCGGGATGGCCGTCGACGCCGACGTCCGGCCGGTGGGCGATGCCGACGTCCGGGCGGCCGGTGACGCCGGCGTCGGGGCGGCCGCCGACGTCCGGCCGGTGGGCGATGCCGAGGCCCGGATGGCTGGAGACGCTGAGGTCCGGGTGGCCGCTGATGCCGGCGTCGGGATGGCGGTCGACGCCGATGACCGGGCGGTGGGCGATGCCGAGGTTCGGGCAGGCGGTGATGCCGACGTCCGGGTGGTGGGCGGTGCCGACGTCCCGGCGGTCGGCGATGTCGACATCCGGACGGGCGGGGATGCCGATGACCGGGCGGTGGGCGATGTCGACGTCTGCCGGGCAGCCGTCCCGGCTCAGGGGACTGATGCCGCTGCCGCCCGAGCCGTCCCTGCCGACGGGCCGACACCCGCGGCCGGCGCGACACACGACTCGGCCGAACGGGTCTGACCCGGCTTCCGGCGCGGCGTCCGACGTGACGGCCCGGTGCCGTGTCTGCCGAATCGTGTGGCGCCGACCCGGGCGTTCCGCGCGAGAGCGACCTCGCCGACGCCGAGCGCGACTGATCCCGTGCGGCCGGCATCGTGCGCTGCTGACACCGGGCACGACTGACACCGGGCGCGATCATTGTCCGCACGACGGGCTGCGCCGTCCAGGGAGCAGAAGCGACAAACCCGGGCATTGATCAACGTCTGTGTGGTGCCCGGGTGTGGTGTCCAGGTGGCCGGGTCTGTTGCGGCCAGGGTCGAGGCGATGGGGTGCGCGTGCAGGGGACGGAAGTCGCAAACCCGGGCATTGACCAATGTCTGTGCGGCGCCGGGCGTGGTGTCTAGGGGGTTCGGTCTGTCGCCGCTGGTGTCCAGCGTGTTGTGGCACTAGAAGTAGGCGTTGGGGTTGGCGAGCCAGTCCCAAGCCCTGTGGTGCGAGCATTCTTCGAGCCGGCGAGACGGTGATCGATACCTCACGCGTCCATCCGGCATCGATGCTGCGCGATCCACCTACATTTTGAAGATCAACTTGTATGTGGATCGCGCGGTGTCGATGGGACAAACGCCGCGTAACTGTTCAGGTGGTTGTTGGTGGCATCCAGGTGTTGCCGTTGTGGAGTTGGGTGAGGGCTTCGAGGGCGTTGATGCCGTGTTTGCGGGTGGTGGACAGGTAGCTGCGGATGGTGCAGAAGGTGGTGGCGCCAGTCCAGGTGCGGAGGCCGCCGCTGATCTTCTGGCGGAGTTTGACCATGCGGATGTCGCGTTCGGCGAGGTTGTTGTCGAACGGGACGGTGAGGTCGTGGGCGAAGCGTAGGACGTCGTTGGCGAAGCCGTGGAGTCTGGCGAGGAGGTTGACGGCGGGGGTGCGGCGTTGTCGTTGGGGTGGGGGTTCGGCGGTGGCGTGTCGTGGTGGTCGGGTGGGTCGGTGCTTGGGTGCGGGGTTGGCGGTTTTGCCTGCGGTGATGATGGCTTGGTAACGCTGGCGGTAGCTGGTGAGCAGGCGTGGGTGGAGGGTGTCGGCGTTGTTGGTGCGGGCGGTGCGGGTCATGTCGTGGATTTCGCAGAGCAGGCGGGTCATGTCCGCGGCCCAGGTTTGGGTGGGGTCGAGGTCGAGGATGCCGGCGAGGTCGCGGAGGTGGTGGGCGTTGCAGAGTTGCCGGTTGGTGCCGTAGCGGCGGTATGGGGTCCAGCCGTCGTGGACGGCGGTGCCGGTGAAGGTGGGCAGGACTCCGGCGTCGGTCATGGCGTCCTGGCCGCGGGTGGGGTGGACGGTGAACAGGGCCAGGGTGGTGGTGGAGGCGGAGTGGACCCATGCGGAGGTGCCGGCGACCCGTAGCCCGGTCTCGTCGAAGTGCGCGACGGGGGCGTGGGTGAGCTGGTCGCGGACCGCGGTGAGGAACGGGCCGAGGGCGTGGCTGGTGCGGTCCATGATGCTGGTCAGGGTGCCGGTGGACATGGTGACGCCGAGCAGGTCGGACAGGGTCTCGCAGGCGCGTTGGTAGGGCAGGTGCTGGTAGCCGGCGAGGTAGGCGCCGGCAGCGCGGACCCTGGGCCCGTACTGGGCGGGTGCACCCGTCGCGGGTGGTGCGGTGGCCATGGTGACGGTCCCGCACCGGCAGCGGCGGTGCTGCAGCCGGTGTTCGGTCACGTGCAGCCGCACTGGTGGCAGGTCGAACACCTGCCGCGTCTCCACCGACGTCACCGGCGCCCGATCCAGCGGATCACCGCAGCCGGCGCACGCGGCCGGGGCGTGCACCACGACCTCGTCCGGACGAGCGACCTGCCGCAGGGCGCGGCCGGGATCGCCGGGCTGCTTGCCCGGCGGCCGGCCGGACGGCTCCCGCCGGGACCGGGTCGGTGCCTTCCGCGGCCCGTCCGACGACGGCGGCTTCGACGACGTCCGGGAGTCCTTACGCAGCGCCGCTTCCAACTCCGCGACCCGCCGGGTCAGCACCACGATCCGGGCATCACGCTCAGCCAGCGACGCCTCCAGACGGGCAAGCCGCTCCAGCAGCTCCACCACGGACACCGAACCGGACACACCACCCAGACTCCACCACCCACCCCACACGACCAATACCAGCCAGCACCAACAACCACCTGAACAGTTACAACGCCGCAAACAAGGGCATTGATCAACGTATGTGCCGGGCGGGGAGCCGCGAACCGGGGTGTTGCCCGTCCAGTGCCGTGCAGGGTCGCCGTACCGTCGCGGAATAGGTGGCAAGAGTGGCGGAGGGCAGGCTCAGAGTTGCGGAGGAGCCGCGATCCCGAGCAGGCCGAGGCCGGTCGCCAGCGTCGAGGCGGTCAGCGCGCACAGCGCGATCCGGTTGCCCCGCAAGGGTTCGGGTGACTTGAGCACGGGGCACCGTTCGTAGAAGGCGGTCACCGCCTGCGCGAGCTCGAACAGGTACGTGCAGAGCCGATGCGGCTCGCAGCCGGACGCGACGCCCGCGACGACGTCGCCGAAGCCGTCCAGCCGCAGGATCAGCGCCCGCTCCACGTCCTCCAGCGGCGCATCGGCCCGCACCGGCGGCACGGCGGAGCCGGCCTTCGCCAGCACCGACCGCAGCCGTGCGTGCGCGTACTGCAGGTACACGCTCGTGTTGCCGGTCAGCGCCATCATCCGGTCCGGGTCGTACAGGTAGTCGCGGGTCCGGCTGGTGGACAGGTCGGCGTACTTCACCGCGCCGATCCCGACCTCCCGGCCCCGCTCGGCGAGCTCCGGGGCGGGCAGCGACGGGTTCTTCGCCGCGACGACCGCCGTGGCCCGCTCGACCGCCTCGCCGAGCAGCCCGACGAGCGGGGCCGTGTCGCCGGACCGGGTCTTGAACGGCCGCCCGTCCGCGCCCAGCACCATCCCGAACGCGGCGTGCACCGCCTCGACCTCCGGCGGCAGCCAGCCGGCCCGCCGGGCCGCGTCGAACACCATCCGGAAGTGCGGCGCCTGCCGGGCGTCCACGACGTAGACGATCCGGTCGGCCCGCAGGGTCGTGACCCGGTGCCGGACCGCGGCCAGGTCGGTGGCGGGGTACCCGAACCCGCCGTCGCTCTTGCGCACGATGAGCGGCGCGTCGGCGCCGTCGGCGAACACGCACAGCGCCCCGTCGCTGACCCGGGCCACGCCCGTGGCGGCCAGGTCCCCGGCGACGCCGGCCAGCATCGGGTTGTAGCTGCTCTCCCCGGCGATGTCGGCGGCGGTGAGCAGGACGCCGAGCCGCTCGTACACGTCGGAGAAGTAGCGCGTCGACTCCTCGACCATCGCGTGCCAGGCCGCGAGGCTGTCCGGGTCGCCGCCCTGCAGCGCCACGACCCGCGCCCGCGACCGCGACGCGAACGCGGGGTCGGCCTGGAACAGTGCGTACGCCGTCTTGTACCGCTGCGTGAGCGCCGACGTGTCCGCCGGGTGCTCCGCCAGGTACTGGATGAGCATCCCGTACTGGGTGCCCCAGTCGCCGATGTGGTTCTGCCGCACGACGGTGCCGCCGAGGTGGGTCAGGACCCGGGCGAGGGCGTCGCCGATGATCGTCGACCGGAGGTGCCCGACGTGCATCTCCTTGGCCACGTTCGGATGCGAGTAGTCCAGCACCGTCCGGACGCCGGTCTCCGGCAGCCCGACCCCGAGCCGCGGGTCGGCGAGCCGCTCCGCGACCCGGCCGAGCAGCGCCTCCCCGGTCAGCGTGACGTTGAGGAAGCCGGGCCCGGCGACCCGCACGTCCGCGACGAAGCCGCCGGGCAGCGCGTCGGCGACATCGGTGGCGAGCTGCCGCGGGGGCCGCCGCAGCGGCCGGGCGAGCGCCAGGACGCCGTCGGCCTGCAGGTCGGCGTGCTCCGACAGGCGGACCTGCGGGTCGAAGCCGGGCGGGACGGACGGGAGGGCGGCGGTGATCCGGGCGGCGAGCAGCGCGGCGAACGACGGCACGACCATCGTGAGGCTCCAAACGACGACGGCAAGGAAGGCGGGGACGGACGGCGGTGTGGTTACCGTCGTCGTCGCGTGGCCGCGCTCGTCGTCGTCATGGTGCGTCCACCATAACCACGGATTCCAGTAGGGTCGCCGCATATTCTCGCGACGGGTCAGGCTCGGCATGCTGGCGGTCGCCATCGGCCTGGTCACGGTCGGTGTGCCACCGCTGCTGCTGCCGCGCGACCACGACCCGTCGCCCTCAGCCGCTCCCACAGCGGTTGCTTCGCCTGTACCGGCGGCCGGCGCCTCGCCGTCCGCGGTCGGCAACTCCGGTGGGTCTGCGGCGCAGTCGCAGCCCGCGTCCCCGGTCGCTCCAGCGGCGTCCCCGTGCGGCACCGCCGGCAGCGCCAGGCCCGCCTGCACCGTCTACGGCGCCGCCGTCGGCACCGGCTGGAGCGTCCGCAGCGTCGGGGTGAAGGTCGTCACCGACGGCGTCGTGCCCGGCACCGACCAGGTGGCGCTGCGGGTGGAGCCGAAGGAGAAGACCGCCGCCGTCGCCCTCGTCGCCGCCACCCCGGTGGCCGCGACCCGGCTCACGTTCCGCGTCTACGGCGGCCGCGTCCACGGCACGGTCCTGCGCGTCACGGTGTCCGCGACACCCGACCCGGCCGGCACGCCACCGCTCGTGCTCACGGCCCCCGTCGACGTGTGGACCTCGTTCGACGTCGACCTGCGCGAGCTCGCGCCCGGCCGCCCGGTCCGCCGCATCGACCTGGTCGTCGCGACCGACATGCTGCCCAACGCCTACCGGTTCTTCGTCGACGACCTCCAGCTGCGCTGATGCCTGCACATCCGGTCCAACCAGCGGCGCCCGCGGCGATCGCGCGGGCGGTGCTGCTCGGGCGGGCGGCGATCGCGTCGACCGCGGCGGCGGCCGGGCTGCTGCTCGTCGACGACTGGTGGCGGATCGTGGCGGTGATCGCGACGGTCGCGGCCGGCACCGTCGCGGAGGTGAGCGCCCTGACGCGGTGGCCCGCGGTGACCCGGCACCCGTGGCCGGTGCTCGCCGTGGACCTGGCGGTCGCCGTGGCGGTGCTGGCGCTCAGCCGGGGCGGGATGGCGTTCTTCTGCTACGTCGCCGGGTCGGCCGCGCTCGGCGGGGCGCTGCTCGGGATGCGGGCGCTGCTGCTGTGGGTGGTGCAGGCGGCCCTCGGGTTCGCCGCCGCCGGGGCGGTCCTGCGCGCCAACGACCCGCCGCCGGACGTGGCCGCGTTCGTCGTCGCGTTTCCGATGATCAGCGTGCTCGCCGGGATCGGGGCGGCCGCCGCGGCCGGCGCCCTGCAGCGCCACCTGGACCTCGCCGTCGACGTGGTCGCCGCCGCGCAGCGCTCCGCGGCCGCCTCCGAACGGGCCAGGCTGGCCCGGGAGCTGCACGACTCGGTCGCCAAGACGCTGCGCGGGGTGTCGTTCGCCGCGCTCGCCCTGCCGCAGTCGCTGCGCCGCCACCCGGACCTGGCCGAGCGGCTCGCCGGCACCGTCTCCCGCGGCGCCGAGGCCGCCGCCCGCGAGGCCCGCGAGCTCCTCGAAGGGCTGCGGATCGACCACCTCGACCTCAGCTTCGCCGACACGGTCAGGGCGACCGCCCGCGACTGGTCGGACCGGTCCGGGATCCCGGTCCGCGTCGACGCGGAGCCGGCGGAGCCCGGCGTCGAGGTGCGCTACGAGCTGGTGCGCATCCTGGCCGAGGCGCTGCAGAACGTCGCCCGGCACGCCGGCGCGTGGCGGGTCGGCGTCGCGGTCCGCCGGGCCGGCGACCGCCTCGAGCTCAGGGTCAGGGACGACGGCCGTGGCTTCGTCCCGCGGGACCTCGCCGCGCTGCAGGCCGGCGGCCACCTCGGCATCGTCGGCATGGCGGAGCGGGCGCGCACCGTCGGCGGGTCGCTCCGCGTGTCCTCCGCACCCGGCCGGGGCACCGAGATCATCGCCGCCGTCCCGCTGGAGGCCCTGCCGTGACGATCCGCGTGCTCGTGGTGGACGACAACCCGGTCGTGCGGGAGGCGCTGCGGGGCGTGCTCGACCTCAGCGACGACGTCCGGGTCGTGGGGGAGGCCGGCAACGGCCGCGACGCGCTCGCCCTCGCGCTGCGGCACCGGCCCGACGTGACGCTCCTGGACCACCGCATGCCGATCGCCGACGGGCTGTCCATCGTGGACGAGCTGGCCCGGCACACCGCGGTGCTCGCCCTCACCAGCGACGCCACGCCCGGGGTGATCGCCTCGATGCTGCGCGGCGGCGCCCGCGGCTACCTGGTCCACGGCCACTTCGACCCGCCCGACCTGCTCCGTGCCGTCCACGCCGTCGCCGCCGGGCAGGGCTGGCTGTCGCCGGTCGCCGCGTCCGTCGCCACGTCCGCGCTGCGCGAGCAGGGCAGCCGGCGGGCGGCCCGGGACCGGTTCGGCCTCACCGACCGCGAGCGCGACGTCCTCGACCTGCTCTGCGACGGGCTGTCCAACGCGGCGATCGCCGACCGGCTGCGGCTGACCGAGAAGACGGTGAAGAACCACCTGTACAACATCTTCGCCAAG
Source organism: Dactylosporangium sp. NPDC050588 (assembly GCF_040654975.1). NCBI lineage: Bacteria > Bacillati > Actinomycetota > Actinomycetes > Micromonosporales > Micromonosporaceae > Dactylosporangium > Dactylosporangium sp. NPDC050588. The sequence continues at coordinate 70,169 of NZ_JBFAJA010000029.1, forward strand.
CTCCAGGTCGGCAGCCGCACCGAGGCGGTGGTCCGCTGGAGTACTGGGACTTTCGACTCATGACCACCGGGGCGGGCCGGTCATAGGTTCGGCGGCGGGTGGCACCGTCGAACCGAAAGGCACTACAACCGTGCGCAGACAACTCGGGCTTCTCCTGGCGGCGGGCCTGCTGCTCGCCGCCTGCGACCCCGACCAGGGCCCGATCGTGACCGGCCAGCCGGCGCCTTCGTCGCCTTCGTCGTCCGTACCGGCGAATCCGACAAATCCGGTAAGTTCGTCAGTGTCCGGGACCGGGTCCGTGGCGCCGGTGCCGACGGCCACGGCCTCGCCGGTCAAGACGTTCACCGACAAGCCACCGCAGGCGCAGTACCGCGAGTTCCACGCCAACTGCACCGAGACCCACCGCCTCAGCGACGACCCGATCGTCTTCCCCGGGCTCGCCGGCGCCGCGCACAACCACACGTTCGTCGGCAACCCCGCCGCGAACGCGACCTCCACCCCGCAGACCCTGCTGAAGGGCAGGACGTCCTGCGAGGACACGCTCGACGCGTCGTCCTACTGGTTCCCGACGCTGACCCGCAACGGCGCCGTCGTGCAGCCCGAGAAGGTCACCATCTACTACAAGTCCGGCGTCAAGGACTACCGGACCGTGCAGCCGTTCCCCGCCGGGTTCCGGCTCATCGTCGGCGACATGCGGCTGCAGGACGCCGGGCAGTTCACCGGCACCTGGAACTGCGGGAGCTACCTCGGCAAGGCCATCCCGCCGTCGTGCCCGCCGGGGTCGTCGCTGATCGTCCGGATGCAGGCGCCGAGCTGCTGGGACGGGCGCAGCCTCGACAGCGCCGACCACAAGTCGCACGTCGTCTGGCCGGTGCAGGGCGTGTGCCCCGCGGGCAACCCGGTGCCGCTGCCCATGTTCGAGATGAAGGTGCCCTACAAGCTGCCGGGCGGCGACACCTCGGGCCTGCAGTACTCCTCCGGCAACGGCTCCTCGTTCCACTACGACTTCATGAACGGCTGGGACGCCGCCCGCCAGGCCGCGCTCGTCGCCCACTGCATCAACGGCGGCCGCCAGTGCAACGGCTACGGCATCGACCAGCACAAACCCTGACCACCCGCCAGCCCGCCGCGGGCCACACCACGCCACGGCCGACAATCCAGCCGCCACCGTGCCGGCAAGCCCGACCGCCACCGTGCCGGCGAGCCGACCGTTACCGTGATCGAAGGACAGCCCTGGCTACGCGGACGACCGCGGCACGACTTCGATCTGTGCGACGACGGGATGTCCGCCTGTGACGACGGGATGCCCGCCGGTGCCACCGGTGCTCGCCTTGGCGCGCCGGTGGTCGGGAAGCCTTCTGTGGCCGCGACAGGGCTGGCGAGCCGGCCGTCGCGGTGATCGAAGGACGGCTCTGGTTGCGCGGACGACCACGGCGCGACTTCGATCACGGTGACGACGCGATGCCCGCCGCGGTGCTCGCCTTGGCGCGCCGCTTGCTGGGTTTGGGCTTAGTTGTCCCGCTTCGGAAACGCGACCGACAAATACGAAATGTCGGATAAGTCCGGCACTTGTGCCGGACTTATCCGGGGGGAGCGTTCGGTGGGAACTGTCGTCGCTGCCGCACCGGAAGGGAGACAGGGAGAAGTGGTGTGTGGCGGCGCAGGGCTCAGGACGCGGCGAGCCCCGTGGCGTAGGCGAGGATCACCAGCTGCACCCGGTCGCGGACGCCGGCCTTCGCGATCGCCCGGGTCACGTGGGTCTTCGCGGTCAGCGGGCTGATGAACAGCTCCCGCGCGATCTCCTCGTTGGACAGCCCGGCGGCGACCAGCCGGACCACCTCGACCTCCCGCGGGGTCAGCCCGGCGAGCCGGTCGTCGGGCACCCCCGACGGCCCGGCCGGACGGTGCGCGAACTGCCCGATCACCCGGGCCGTGACGCTCGGCGACAGCAGCGCCTCGCCGGCCGCCACGACCCGGACCGCGCGGCGCAGCTCGTCGGGCTCGACCTCCTTGGTGAGGAAGCCGCTCGCGCCGGCCCGCAGCGCCGCGAACACGTTCTCGTCCGTCTCGAACGTCGTCAGGATCACGACCCTCGTCCCGGCGAGCTCCCGGTCGGCGACGATCCGTCCGGTCGCGGCGATCCCGTCGAGGCCGGGCATCCGGATGTCCATCAGCACCACGTCGGGCCGCAGCCGCCGGGCCTCCCGGACCGCCTCGTCGCCGGTGGACGCCTCGCCGACGACCATGATGTCCCTCGTGCGCCGCAGCAGGCTGCTGAATCCGGCGCGCACGAGGGCCTGGTCGTCGGCGAGCAGCACGGTGACCGTCATGCGGGAATTGTCGCGTGTACGGTGAAACCCCCGTCGCCCCGCGTGGTGAGCGACCCGCCGAGCGCCTCGACGCGCTCGCGCATCCCGGTCAGCCCGTGCCCTTCGGCCCGCCGGGAGCCCGCGCCGTCGTCGGTGACGGTCACCTCCGTCACCGGCCCGTAGCGGACGTCGACGGTGACGGTCCGCGCGACGGCGTGCCGGACCGTGTTCGTCAGCGCCTCCCGCACCACCAGGCCGACCGCCGTGCGGACCGGCAGCGGCGCGTCCCCGCCGACGACGGTGAGCCGCGCGTCGAGCCCCGCCTCGCGCACCTGCGACACCAGCGCCGCGAGGTCCAGCGGCTCGGCGGGCGGCCGGCGGTCGTCGCGGAGCACCCCGACCAGCGAGGACAGGTCGCCCATCGCCTTGCGGCGCACGTCCTGGGCCAGCCGCAGCGCCTCCCGGGCCTCGTCCGGCGCGCTGTCCAGGGCGTCCGCGGCCACGTTCAGGTGCACCCCGACGACGGTCAGCGTGTGCGCCACCGTGTCGTGCACCTCCCGCGCGACCCGCAGCCGCTCCTCGGCCCGCTGCTGCTCGACCGCCGTCCGCGTCCAGCGCTGCCAGCTGCCGGCCGCGACGGTCACGGCGAGCGCCGCCGTCAGCCACAGCGCGTCCGGCCCGACGTGCTGCAGCGTCCGCGCCGCGCCGTGCTGGAGCACCGTCCACTCCAGGTTGAACGCCGTGACCGCGTGGACGGCCCCGATCGCGACGACGACCCGCAGGCGTGGCCTGGGGGCCAGCGTCGCCGACACGTACAGCAGCGTCACCGGCCACAGCCAGCCGCCCGTCGTCAGCTCCGCCACGCGCATCGCCACGACGCCGCAGATGCCCGTCACCAGCCCGGTGAGCGGCCACCGCAGCTGCGCCCAGAGCAGTGCCGCCAGGGTCGTGGCGAGCGGCAGCGACCCCTCCGCGAGGTGCTCGCCGGACCCGCTGAGCACGGCGATGAACGTGACCGCGGCGAACGCGGCGACCATCTTCCTCTTCGTCATGGTGCCGAACGCTATGAGCCCGGCGTCGCCAGGTCGTCGTCCGCGCGGAGGCACCGTCCCGTACACCATTTGGAGTATCAGGCAGCAGGCTGACGCATGCCCGCCGTCTCTGGTTAGCGTTTCGGGCCATGGAACACCGCTGTGGCAAGCATGCCGTCCAGGCCAACCCGGCATCGCGCATCCCGATCTGGATGGAGTGCGCCGTCCACCGCTACACCCCGTACCAGATCGACCGCCGCTTCGCCGTCATCGTGAGCCTGGACTTCTCCTACGAGGAGACCGCCAACCTCTCCTGGATCATCGAACACGGCATGCTCTGAGGCCGGCGCTACGCCCGCGCCACCCGTCCGCCGGCCCTGTCGCCGGTCCCGTCGCGTGACAGGACGCCCGTGACGATGAGGAACAGCGCGGCGATGTAGGTCACCATGACGACCAGGTTGCGACCCGGGAAGCCCAGGCCGGCGGCGCCCAGGCCGATCAGCAGGTCGGAGAGCAGGAACAGGAAGCCGCCGGCGGCGACGACGGGGGAGACCGACCACGCCGCGGCCGCCATCGCGCTCAACGCCAGGCTGTACACCAGGATCGGCACCCGCAGATCGCCCAGCGACGGCCAGAGCACGGCATTCAGGACGGCCCACAGGATCCCGTAGCCGAGCGCAACGAGCCGGCGGGGACGGCCGTGCCGCAGGAAGGCGATCAGGAAGCAGATCTGCGTGCCGAGGAAGCACGCCATGCCCAGCAGGAAGGGCACGGTGCCCGGCACGAGGAGCGCCACGTCGCCCGCGGTCGCGAAGACCAGCCCCCACCCGACGAGGCAGAAGCGTCCGAGGTGCCAGAGCAGCAGCGGCGCGAGGAGCGGCTTGGCGACCCACTGCAGCGGCTCCCACGACAGCGCGACGCCCGTGAGCTCCACCGCCGCGGCGGCGAGGAAGAGCCAGAGCTTCATGCGGCCGGCTGCCAGCCGGGACGGCCGAACACGAACCGCAGCCGCTGCCGCCACGTGGCCGCCGTCCGCACGTCGCGCCAGATGTCGCGGTACTCGTGGGTGGCGACGCGCAGCGGGTTGTAGGTGCCGATGTTCTTCGTCAGGCCGTAGACGACGCGGGCCGCTTCCGGCTCGAACGTGCCGAAGAGCCGGTCCCAGACGATGAGGATGCCGCCGTAGTTGCGGTCCAGGTACTCGGGGTTGGCGCCGTGGTGGACCCGGTGGTGCGAGGGGGTGTTCCAGAACCATTCGATGACCGCCGGCAGGCGGCCGACCCGCTCGCTGTGCAGGAAGAACTGGTAGGCGAGGCTGATCGACTGCTGCAGGAACACCATCCACGGCGGGATGCCCAGCAGCGGCAGGAACAGCCAGAACGGGGTGGCGGTCATCGGCGTCCAGCTCTGCCGCAGCGCCGTGGACAGGTTGAAGAAGACGCTCGAGTGGTGCACGACGTGGCCGGCCCAGAAGACGCGGACCTCGTGGTGCAGCCGGTGGAACCAGTAGTACGCGAAGTCGTCGGCGAAGAACAGCAGCACCCACGTCCACGGGCTGGTCGGGTCGAGCTTGAGCGGGGTGAGGACGTAGAGGCCGGCGAACGCGAGCGCGACCAGGATCTTCCACGGCACGCCGATGATCTGGCTGCCGAGGCCCATGGACAGGCTGGTGGTGGTGTCGCGGACCTCGTAGCCGCGCTCCTCGTCGTCGGGCAGGAAGCGGTACGAGACCGCCTCCATGACGATCAGCAGCAGGAACGCGGGCACGGCGTAGAGCACGGCGGGGATCATGCTCGGGTCTCCTTGCGATCCGAGAGCGGGGCGGTGAGCAGGGCCTGGGCCTCGGCGAAGGCCGAGTCGGCGGCGCCGGCGGTGATGTGCGCGCCGAGCCGGCGGTGCCCGGCGACGTCGAGCAGCTCGGCGGTGCGCAGCGTGGGCGGGACGTGCCCGACGGCGAGCGCGCCGCTGACGAGGCTGTTGAACGCGAGGAGGTACGCGACGTTGCCGCTGCCGGCCACGATCGCCCGCCACAGCGCGATGTTCGCCTCGCCCATGCGGTCCAGGTCGGGCGCGGCGGCGGCGACCGCGTCGACGCAGGCGGTCACGTGTTCCTTCGCGGCGGGTGTACCGCGCAGCGCGCACAACCTGGCGGCGTCGGCGCCTAGGCAGGCACGCATCTCCATCATGTCGCGCACGAGGGTGCCGACCGGCAGGATGTCGCCGCTGGACATGGCGAGATCGAGCCCGGCGTGCGCCCGCCAGTCGAGGACCCTGGTCGCGCCGCCCTGGCTGACCTTCACCAGGCCGAGCTGCTGCAGCCGCCGCAGGGCCTCCCGGACGGCGTGCCGGTTCACCTCGAACGTCGCCGCCAGGTCCCGCTCGCTGGGGAGCGCGGACTCGGGTTCGTAGGCGCCGCTGAGGATCGCGTCGCGCAGCTGCGCGAACACATGGTCGGACACGGAGCTGCGCGGGGCCGGCGTCAACGTCACGCGGTGACTGTCTCACACATCAACTGGTTGGACCAGTGCCAAGAACGTGCGGAACCGGCCGGACGAGGGGTGGGTTCAGTCGGTCAGCTGGTCGACGATCTTCTGCGCGGTGGTGGCGTGTTTGGCATACGCGCTGGCGAAGGCGCTGCGCTGCACGGCCTGGGCGGCGCCGGTGACGCTCATCGACTGCCAGCCCGAGACCTTCATCAGCCTCGTGTAGAACTTCGCCGACGCGATCGCCGGGTCCATCAGCTGCTCGACGGTGCCCCAGATGCTGACCCGCTGCTGGAAGATGCCGATCGAGTCGTAGTTGGTGCCGGTGCCCTCGTGCGGGAGCTTCAGCGACGCGGGGACCTTTGGGTTGGCCATGTTCTTGAGGTACGTCTCCTGCAACGCGGTCGCGATCGCCACGACGTACGCGCGCTCGGGCAGCCCCATCTGCCGGCCGACCTCGATGACGATGAACGCGTTGTTGGTCGCCGCCTGGGTCAGCCCGGCGACCGGTTTCGGCACCAGGGACGCGCCCGGGGCGGAGGCCAGCTCGACCCCGCGGGCCGCGTTGGCCCGGGCGTTCGTCTCGTAGAACTTGGCGGCGTCGAACGAGGTGTCGTCGGTGACCGCCGCCGGCTCCTCCGGGAAGATCGCCCAGGAGACACCGACGCTGACCAGTGAGGCGACGAGAGCGACCGCAGCAAGCAGCGCCATCCTGCTGAAATGCAGGCGGCGTGCGGCGGCGGGCCTACGCCGGGGGGTGGCGCCACGCACCGCGCAAGCTTAGGGAACGCGGCGCCCCATCCGGTAGTCGTCTTAACAAAACCTAAGGAACGCTGATCAGTCCGCGACGCTTGAGTAGCGGCTCGATCAACGGATCGCGACCGCGGAACGCCCGGTAGACCTCCATCGAGTCCGCGCTGCCACCCTTGGCGAGCAGGCCGTCACGGAACGCGTCCCCGAGCTCGCGGCGCAGGCCGCCCTGCTCGGTGAGCCAGTCGACGGTGTCGGCGTCGAGGACCTCGCTCCAGATGTAGGAGTAGTAGCCGGCGCTGTACGCGGCGCCGCTGAAGATGTGCGCGAAGTACGCGGTCCGGTAGCGCGGCGGCACGAACGGCACCGCGACGCCGGCCCGCTCCAGCGCCGCCGCCTCGAAGGCGAGCACGTCGGTGACCGCCTCGGCCTCCTCGACGGTCAGCGTGTGCCAGGCCAGGTCGAGCAGCGTGGCGGCCAGGTACTCGGTGGTCGCGAAGCCCTTGTTGAACTGCTCCGCGGCCTGCAGCCGCTCCACCACCGGCTGCGGCAGCGCCTCGCCGGTGCGGTGGTGCGTGGCGTAGTTGGCCAGGACCTCCGGCCACAGCATCCACACCTCGTTGACCTGCGACGGGTACTCGACGAAGTCGCGCGGCACCCGCGTGCCGGCGAACTTCGGGAAGTGCACCTGCGAGAAGAGGGTGTGCAGCGCGTGGCCGAACTCGTGGAACAGGGTGCGGACCTCGTCGAGCGTCAGCAGCGTCGGCTCGCCCTCCGGCGCCCGGTTGATGTTGAGGTTGTTGACGACGACCGGCGCCGTGCCGAACAGCCGCGACTGCGGCACGAGCGCGTTGGCCCACGCCCCGCCGCGCTTCGACGGCCGGGTGAAGAAGTCGCCGATGAACAGCCCGAGCGGCCCGCCGTCGCGGTCGAAGACCTCGAAGACGCGGGCGTCGCCGTGGTACGCGGGAAGGTCCGGCCGCTCCTGGAACCGGATGCCGTACAGCCGGCCGGCGGCGTGGAAGACGCCGTCGCGCAGCACCCGCTCCAGCTCGAAGTACGGCCGCAGCTCCGCCTCGTCGATCGCGTAGCGGTCCCGGCGGATCTGCTCGGTGTAGTACGCCCAGTCCCACGGCTGGAGGGTGAACGCGTCGCCGATCGCCTCCTGCAGGTCCTCGGCCTCGATCCGGGCGTTGGCGACCGCGGCCGGGGCGAGCTTCGCCAGCATCTCCTGGACCGCGTCGACGCTGCGGGCGGTGTTGTCGGCGATGTTGTAGGCGGCGTGGTGCTCGAAGCCGAGCAGCCGTGCCCGCTCCGCCCGCAGCCGCACGATGCGCAGCACCAGGCCGGTGGTGTCATGGTCGCCACCCGCGGCACTGCCACCGGAGCCGCGGCCGACGGAGGCGGTGTGCAGCCGCTCCCGGACCTCGCGGTTGTGCAGCGACGCGAGCGCCGGCTGGGCCGTCGGCAGGATCAGGTTCAGCGCATACCCGCCGGCCAGGCCCCGGTCGCGGGCGGCGACCTCGGCGGCGGCGATCGCGTCGGCGGACAGCCCGGCCAGGTCGGCGGCGTCCTCGACGACGACGGCGGCGGCCTTCATGCCGTCGCGGACCTTGTTGCCGAACTCGGTCGCGAGGGCCGCCAGCTCCGAGTTGAGCTCCCGGAGCCGCACGTGCTCCTGCTCGGACAGGCGCGCCCCGGCCCGGACGAACTCGGTGTGGTACCGCTCCAGCAGCCAGGCCGGCTCGGCGTCAAGGGCGAGGGCGTCGCGCTGGGCGTACAGCTGCTCGATGCGCTCGAAGAGCCGGCGGTCCAGCATGATCGCGTCGCCGTGCGCGGACAGCAGCGGCACCACCCGCGACTCGATCTCCTGCAGCTCGGGGCTGGTGTCCGAGCTGGTGACGTTGAAGAACGCGGCCGACACGCGCTGCAGGACGCGCCCGGAGCGCTCCAGCGCGACGAGGGTGTTGTCGAACGTCGGCGGCTCCGGCAGGCTGGCGATGGCTTCGACCTCGGCCCGCTGCTCGGCCATGCCCCGCTCGAACGCGGGCAGGTAGTGCCCGGTCTCGATGCGGTCGAAGGGCGGCAGCTGGTATGGCAGGTCACTCGCGGCGAAGAACGGGTTGTCCGTGGTCACGTACCGACTGTATCGGGACGGATGTTTTCCGGCGGTCCGTGCAACCGATCGGACCGCCGGACCCGTGAGTTACGCATGACGGATCGGGACACGGCGTTCGCCGAGTACTTCGCCGCGCGGTCGGACGCGATGCGCGGCACGGCGTTCCTGCTGTGCGGCGACTGGCACCGGGCCGAGGACCTGACGCAGGTGGCGTTCACCAAGTTGTACGTGGTGTGGGACCGGGTCAGCCGGCACGAGGCCCTCGACGGGTACCTGCGGCAGACGCTCGTCCGGGTGTTCCTGGACGAGCGCCGGCTCGGCTGGTGGCACCGGGTGCGGGTCACCGACCGGCCGCTGGACGCCGTCAGCCACGACCGGGAGCCCGACGACCGGATCGCGCTGCTCGCCGCCCTCGCCGCCGTGCCGGCCAGGCAGCGGGCGGTCCTGATCCTGCGGTACTGGGAGGACCTGTCCGTCGAGGAGACGGCGGCCCTGCTCAGTTGCACCACCGGCACCGTGAAGAGCCAGGCCGCGCGGGGGCTGCAGACCCTTCGCACGCACTTGCAGACCAGCAGCCACTCGCAAGCGACGAGGACGCAGACATGAACGAGGACGACTTCCGGGTGTCGCTGCGCGACGCCCTCGACAGCTCCACCCCGCCGCCGCCGATGTCGCCGGCGGTGGCCGTCACCACCGGCCGCCGGGCGGTCCGCCGCCGCAACCTGGTCGCCGGCGGCGCCGGCCTCGGGGTGACCGCGGTCGTCGCCGCCGTGGCGGTCGCGGTCGCCGGCGGCGGGCCCGGCGCGGGCGCGCCGCTGCAGGTGGGGGCGCCGGGGCAGACGCCGCCGCCCGCCAACGCGTCCGGGACCGTCACCGCGCCCGGGGCGGGCACCGAGACCAAGGAGGTCTGGCCGACCGGCCCCGGCGGGCAGCCGCAGCAGGACCGCACCGCCCGCGCCGGCCACAAGTTCGACCAGGGCGAGCAGCTCATGCGGGACCTCCTCGCGATCGTGCCCGCGGCGTACACGGCGCTGGACAACCCGGGCACCGACCAGCTGGTCTCGTCACGCATGTCGCAGGCCCAGTACGAGGGGAAGGTCGGCGGCAAGGACGCCTGGTCCTACCTGGCCAGCACCCAGCTCGGCAAGGACGGCGGCGTCGGTCAGCTGCTGGTCACCGTGTACGAGCCGGGCCTGGTCGCCGCGGCCGGAGACGCCTGCGCGGTCGCGGGCGGGTTCTGGACCGCCCCGGCGAGCTGCAAGCTGGTGACGACGACGGCCGGGGTGACCGTCGGCGTCGCGACCGGCGCCCCTGGCCGCGGCTATGACCAGTGGGCGGCCTACCGGTACCCGGACGGCACGGTGGTCTTCCTGGCCCAGGCGACGTCGGACGACCGGCCCGGCGGCGGCGACAAGAGTCTCGCCGCGCTACCGCTGCCCGAGGACCGGCTCGCCGCCCTCGTGGCCGACGAGCGGTTCCACATCAAGGCCTCGTGACACGGGGCCGGGTGGCAGCAGCCGCCCGGCTCCGTACGCGAGACCCGCGCCGAGGGTGTTGACCAGCACGTCGTCGGTGGCGGTGACCCGGCCCAGGTCCAGGACGTACTGGAGCAGCTCGACGGTCGCCGAGCCGGCGGCCGCCAGCAGCAGCACCGGGCCCAGGGTGAGCCGCGGCCAGCGCAGCGGGGCGAACGCGCCGAACGCCGCGAAGACGAGCAGGTTGCCGACGATCTGCACAGCGGCCTCGGCGAACCCGGACGCGAGGATCCCGCCGAGGCCGCTGACCGGGTCCAGGTGCACCCGCCGCGCGTGCGACGACGGCGTGAGGATCATCCAGATCCACGGCAGCGTCCCCGACACCGACGCGACCAGGCCGAACGTCCGCCGCCGGTCGGGGGAGCGGCGCCGGGCGACGAGCCACCACAGCCCGCCGAGGACCAGGAAGACCGCGAGAACCGTGAGCCAGCGCAGCATCAGTGCGCGTGGGCGGGGACGCTGGCCGTCAGGCCGTCGGCGAGGACGGTGATCTCGTCGCCGGGGCAGTAGTCGAACCGGATCCGCACCTCGTCGCCGGTGAGCACCTCGACCGGCTCGCGCATCGGCACGACCAGGTAGTTCATGGTCCAGTCGACGGAGCCTGGCGGCTCGTACAGCAGCGACAACAGGTTCTTGGTGATGACCCGCACCGCGTTGACCACTGCCGGCCGCTCCGCGACGAAGGTCAGGTCGCCGACGCAGTCGTGCGGCAGCGGGTCGGTGTAGAAGAACTGCTGGAACACCTGCGGCGGGGCGGCCTCGACGGTGCGCGGCTGGAGGTTCTCCGGCAGCTGGAACACCGGGGCCGGCACCGTGTAGCCGAAGTACGTGAAGTCCTGCTCGACCGGCTGCACCGCCTGCACGCACGCCTCGGGCACGAAGCGCGGCAGCGGCCCGCCGATGTGCCGCAGGTAGCGGCGCTTGAAGCTGTTGATGACCTCGATCTGCCGCTCGCGGAGCAGGCCCACGTGCAGCATCTCGCACAGCACCACGTCGACCGGCTCCTCGGGCAGGTAGTCGCGGGCGTCGGCGTGCACGACGGTGACGGCGTCGCCGACCGCCGCCCGCAGCGCCGCCCGGGCGGTCGCGAAGACCCGCGGCTCGCGCTCGATCGCGGTCACGGTGGCGCCCTGCCGGGCGGCGAAGAAGGACAGGACGCCGGTCCCGCAGCCGAGGTCGAGGACCCTGGACCCGGGCTGGACGGTGTGGGCGATCGCGCCGGCGAAGGCTTCCATCCGGCGGTCGTCGGACAGCAGCAGCGCCTGGTACTGCAGCGGGATCACGTCCGCCGGGAACCCGAGGTGCTCCAGCTCCAGGTGTTCCATGTGCAAAGCGTAGGCCCTAACGCAGGGCCAGACCGTTCCATCCGGCATAGCCGCGCACTTGGCGCCGCTCCCGGGCCCGCAGGACGAGCCAGCAGGTGGTGGTGAGCGCGGCGCCGGCGATCGCGTCGACGAGGTAGTGGTTCGCGGTCAGCACGACGGCGGCCACCATCAGCACGGGCATCGCCGCGCCGAACGCCCGCAGCAGCGGCCTGCGCGCCGCGGCCAGGATCGCCAGGCCGATGAGCAGGTCCCAGCCGACGTGCAGGCTCGGCATCGCGGCGTACTGGTTGGTGAACATCGTCGGCTGCAGCACCCGGTACGCGCCGTCCGACTGCGTCACCGTGTCGACCAGGCCGAGCTCCGCCAGTCGCGGCGGGGCGAGCGGGAAGAGCATGAAGACGACCAGGCCGATCCCGCCGGACAGCAGCATCGCGTTGCGGGTGCGGTAGTAGATCGCCGGGTTGGTCCGCGCGAGCCAGATCAGCGTCGCGACGATGACCGGCCAGTGCCCGTAGATGTAGATCCAGTTGAAGAACGTCGCCACGGCGGGGCTGCCGGCGAACGTCGACTGCAGCCACGACTCGTGGAACAGCCCCACCGACTTCTCGAAGTCGACGACCTTCGCCGCGTTGGCGAGGGCCTGGTCCGTGGCGGCCTCCGTGGCGCCGCGGACCCCGAAGTACGCGGCCACCGCCGCCGTCACGATGCCGACCTGCCGGCCGAGGCCGACCGGCCGCAGCGCCGGTTTCTCCCAGGTGATGGTCATGGCTCCCAGCCTCGTCACCGCGAGGCCGGAAGCCATCCAGGCGATGCACGGACCGCACCCTGATCTCCGGCGCGGCCGGGCGTCAGGAGGTCCCTTACGGGATCGTCACTTCTCCCCGATGTTCTTCAGGGGTGTCGGATCCTCGATGCTCGCCGGCGCGTTCCATTTCTGCAGCTTGCTGCCGTCGCACACGGCGGTGGTGAGCTTGCTGACGACGGTGCTGCCCTTGAAGATGTCGCCGGGGGGCAGCTTCGGGTCGTCCAGGTTCGCCGGGGACAGGCACTGGCCGTAGGCGTCCTTGATGACGTAGCTCGTCGGGTAGGAGTTGTCGATCTGGTACGACACGTCCCACTCGACGTTCGGGTCCTTGCCCGCGGGCGGGCACTTCTGCATCGTCACGAAGTGGGTGCTGCCACCGGGCTTGAAGGTCGTGAGGCAGTAGAGCGTGTTCGTCTTGGTGTTGTCGTACGTGGTGATCCGCCCGCTGACCGTGCCCTTCCCGTTGGCCGACAGCGGCACCGTGAAGCGCTGGTTCCACGCCACGCTGAGCGGGTTCGGCGCCTGCTTGCACGGCCACACGATGAGGAAGCCGAGGGTGGTGTCGAAGTTGGTGACGTCGACGCACCGCCCGAACTGCTTGAAGTTCACCAGGTTGTTGGGGGCACCCGCGTTGCCGGCGCCGACGCTCGCCTCCGGCGCGAACGTGCGGGTGTTGTCCGACGCCCCGCCGCACCCGATCAGCTCCATGAACGCGCCGGCGGTGCTGCCGGCCTTCGCGTGCATGCAGAACGAGCCGAGCCCGCCGGTCGACGAGGTGCTCTGGAAGTTGGAGCTGTCGTTGAGGCTCCACCGCTGGTAGTACGGGACGGTCACCTTCCCGCACACCTGGAACTGCAGCAGCGCGCCCGACACCGGGCTGGGCCCCGAGTCGATGCACATGCCGGACGGGTTGGCCGCGGTCTTCGACGAGACCAGCTGCAGCGTCAGGTCCGTCGTGTACGTGAAGGTCTGCCGCGAGCTGCCCGGGTTGCACGGCTGGGTGGTGACGTTCGTGCCGACGGCCGGCGAGCCGGACCCGGCGTCCAGGCAGAACGCGCCGCCGTAGAAGCGCACCAGGCCGCCCTCGACGTTGGCGTTGGTGGTGCGGAAGACGTACGTGGCGGTCAGCGTCCGCGAGTCACCGGCCGGGAACGGGTCGCCGGGGTTGCCCGTCGCCGTGCCCGTCGACGTGATCACCGCGAACGCCGGCACCGCCAGCAGGTGCGAGGTCTTCGACGCGCACGACAGCGGGGTGCCGACCGCGTCCTGGTACTCCACCGACACCTGGTAGCGGCCCGGCAGGCCCGAGCCGACGACGCCCAGCAGCGGCGAGACGACCGGCAGGCAGACGAGGTTGGCGATGCTGCCCAGGGAGGCGCGGATGCCGCCCATGACGACGTCGATGCCGGCCTCGGCGGCGTGCAGCGCCTTGGCCCGCTCGATCGTGGACGCGGTGTCGCGCACCTGCCCGATCACCACCGGCACCATGAGCGTCGACAGGGACGTGCCGACCAGCGTCAGCATCATGGCGAGCGGCAGCGACCCCCGGTCGTCGCGCACCCTGAACCGTCGGAACAGGCTCATTTTCGGGCCTCCGGGCAGAACTTGTTCGGGTCGTCCTTCAAGCTGCTGTTGAGCGCGGTGAACGTCAGGTCGGTGAGCGCCTCCGTGTGGCCGCGGCCCGGGTTCGTGGTCACCGACAGGACGATCCGCAGCCGCTGGAACCCGGTGTACTTGCCGGACGGCACCAGCGTGAACGAGCTCTTCGCGACGTCGACCTCGTTGGCCAGCACGACCCACTTCGCCGTCGGCGTCGTCGTCTGCGGCCACACCCGGCGGCGCAGCACCTTGGCCGCCACGTTCATCTCCAGCTGCGCGCACTCGGGCTTGCCGCTGACCTCGGTGTTGAGGTATTCGACGAACCGGTTGCCGGCCGCGTCGGCGTGCACCGGCCCGATCCCGGCCGCGTAGCGCAGGTTGCGGTCCAGCCGCAGGAACGCGGTGTTGAGCTGCGACTCGGTCAGCGCCACCAGCTCGTTGTTGTTGCCGGCCTGGAACAGCTGGATGACCCCGGTGGTGAAGATGGCCATGACCACGGACATGATGCTGGTCGTCACCGCCATCTCGGCGAGGGTGACCCCGGCGTCCTCGCGGCGCAGCCGCGCGAGGAAGGCGTTCACGTGATCTTCCAGACGAACATGAAGACAGACGTGGCGCCGACCTTGTCGGTGACCGTCAGCGTCACCGTCGAGGTCCCGGCGGCGGTGGGCGTGCCGGTGATCGCGCCGGTGCTGGCGTTGATGGACAGCCCCGCCGGCAGGCCGGTCGCCGTCCACGTGTAGGGCGTCGTGCCGCCGGTCGCCGCCGACGCCTGCGAGGCGATCGCGGTGCCCTTCGTCCCGGTCTTGTCCGGCGCCGCGGTCGTCGGCGTGGTGACCCGGAGCTGGGTCGCGACCGGCGTGGTCACGTTGACCGGGACGACGGCCGTGTTCGTCACGCCGTTGCTGTCCTTCACCGTCAGCGTCACCAGGTAGCGGGTCGAGCCGGTCACCGTGCCGGTGAGCGCGCCCGACGGGGACAGCGCCAGCCCGGGCGGCATGTCGGTCGCCGTCCACGTGTAGCCGCCGGACCCGCCGGCCGCGCCGACGTTGCCGGAGTAGGCGACGCCCTTCGTCAGCGCAATCGGTGTGTTGGCGGTCGGGAACTGCACCGCGACCTTCGTGTTCCACTTGAACGCGGCCGTGTGTTTCTTCGCGTTCTTGTCGGTCACCGTCACGCTCACGGTGGCGGCCGCCGCCGCGCCGCTCACGGTGCTGGTGCCGGTCACCACCCCGGTCGCGGTGTTCAGCGTCAGCCCGGCCGGCAGGCCCGTCGCCGCCCACGTGTAGGGGCCGATGCCGCCGGTGACCGGCAGCGTGTAGGAGACCGCCGAGCCGGCGTCCCAGGTCTGGTCCACGGGCGCGGCGGCCGGCGTGGGGACCACCGTCCAGTTGAACGAGGCGTCGTTGCTGGACGCCTTGTCGTTGACCACGACCCGGACCACGTAGGTGCCGGCGACCGTCGGCGTGCCGGTGATGACCCCGGCCGGCGTGTAGGACAGGCCCGGCGGCAGGTTCTCCACCGTCCAGGTCAGCGGCGGGTAGGCCGTCGTCGCGGTGAGCGTGATCGCCTTCGCCATCGGCACCGACACTTCGTCGGTTTGGTTGCCGGGGTTGTCCGGCAGCGGCGCGGTGACGGTGACGAGCGGGTTGAAGATCGGGTCCGCGATGGAGGCGCTGACGAGGGTCTGCGTCACGTACGAGCAGACCCCGCCGGTGCTCTTGCAGGCCTGGTCGTTGGGCCAGGTGACGGCGACGACGACGCGGTAGAACGGCAGCAGTGTGCCCGGCAGCGACAGCAGGCCGCACGCGTCGCTGCCGAGCGGCATCTGGCACGAGCCGACGAACCACTGCCGGTCGAACGCCGTGTTGTTGACCTTCATGACCTCCGGCACGATCGGCAGGACCGGCGTGACGCTGTCCGCGAGCGGGCCGAGGTCGGGGTCGGAGGCCGGTGTCATCGTCTTGAGCAGTCCGGCCACGTCGAAGTCGGCCAGCCCGGGGATCTGGCCCTTCTTGAGCTTGCCGAACTGCGCGGTCACGTCCTTCAGGCTGCGCCCGGTGACGAGGGACGGGCCGGGCATCGACTTGACCAGCTCGACACCGTCGTGGGCGAGCCGGATCGCCATCTGCAGGCCGCGCTGCTTGTTGAGCGTCGCCGTCGTGGAGACGAAGAACGTCGTCAGCGCCGTCATCACCACGCCGATGATCGCGATCGACGTGAGGGTCTCGACCAGGGTGAACCCGGCGTCGGAGGGGGGAGTCCGTCGCATCCCGGCGCTACTTCCCGCCGGCGAAGAACGCCTGGACCGTCAGGGTCAGCGTCGCCTTGCCGGCGGAGGTCGTGGCGATGTTCAGGCTGCCGATGAGCAGCGCCCGCGGCTGCACCTTCTGCAGCTGGTCCAGGAACGGGTTGACCTTCGCGGCCGGTCCGGCGGCGGTCAGGCTGATCGGCAGCGCCTGCACCTTCTGCCCGCCGACGGTGACCTCCGCCGCGCCGCCGACGCTGACCCCGCTCACCGTGACGCCGGTCAGCTCGCCGGCCGTCTGCAGCTCCCGCAGCAGGGCCGCGACCGAGTCGGTCTGCGGCAGCGCGGCGAGGTTGGTGGCCTGCTCCTTGCGGTACTCGGCGATGTGCTGATTCTGCTCGTCGAGGCCGGCGATCACGCTGCGCAGCCTGGTCACCTCGGTCGTGGTGTCGTCGGCGATGCCCCGCAGGTCGTCGGCCTTCTGGTACTTGGGCTGGATGACGAAGAAGTAGGTGAAGACCAGCAGGAGCAGCGCGCCGAACGCGCCGCCGAGCAGCCACAGGCGCTCCGGTCGCATCACTTGCCTCCTGAGGCGCTCGGTGCCGCGCTCGGCGACGTGAACCGGCCGCCGAGCGCCGCCGGGGTGATGTCGACGCGGATCGTGAACGTGAGACCCTCGTCGCTCTCGGTCGCGTCCGTCGGGAACGGGTTGCCGATCCCGGTGACCTTGCCGAGGGTGTCGACGTACGCGGCGATCGCCGCCTTCGACGGCGCCGTGCCGGTCAGCGTGATCAGGCCGACCACGTCGGGGTCGGCGGTGCTGTCCGTCTGGGCGAGCGAGCCGGTGACGCTCTGCACCGCGACGCCCTTCGGCGCCGCCTGCTGCAGCGACGTCAGCAGCGCCGACCACGACAGGTCCCGCGCCATCACGAGCTGCAGCTGGTCGGCGATCGCCTTGCGCTGCTTCTGGATGCTGTCGACCTCGGTGTACTTCGCCTTCTCGCGCAGCAGGTCGACCTTCGTGTCGTTGATCCGGTCGACCTCGTCGTACGCCTGCTGGGTGTGCTGGTAGGCGACCACGAACCAGCCGGCGAGCAGCAGCGCGAACACGGCCAGCCCCGTGACGACGAGCCGCCGGACCGTGCTGAGCCGGCGCCGGTCGGTGATCTCCATCGGCAGCAGGTCCGCCGCGATCGGCAGGATCCGCATGGAGCGGGCCGTCGCCTCCGGGAACGCGGGGTGCGGTGCCCCTTCCCGGCTCTTCCGCGCCGGTGCCTCCTGGTCCTGCTGCGCGACCGGGGCGCCCTGCTGCGCCGCGTGGACGGCGGCCGGCACGGCGGGCTGGGTCACGGTCGCCGCGTCACCGGGTCCGGCCACGGGCGCGCGCTGCGGTCCCGGCTGCGGCCCCGCCGCCGGTGATCCCGCCTGCGCCGGCGGGACCGACGGCGGTGTCGGGCGGGGAGGCGGGGGCACGTCGGCCTGCGGCAGTCCGGTGGGGGTGGGGGCCGGCGCCGGTGGGTGGTGCGGGGGCGCCTTGAGCGCCGGGTCGTGGGCCGCGCCGGCGTGCCCCGACGGCCGTTCGTCCGGCCGTGCTTCCTGCGGGGGGCGGGCCAGCGGGGACCTGGCGGGCGCGGTGAACTGGACGCCCGGCAGCACCGGCGCGGCCTTCCCCGCGTCCTGCCCGGGTTCCCGGGTGGTGGGGGCGGAGGCCTGCGGGGACAGCGTGGGGGTCCGCTCGGCGGGCGGCGGGGACGACGTCGGCTGCGGCGCCCAGGTCGGGGGCGGCGGCGTCGCCGTGGGCATGGTGGCCGCGGGCTGAGTCGTGGGCAGGGTCGTGGGCAGGGTCGTGGGCAGGGTCGTGGGCAGGGTCGTGGGGCGGGGTGCCGTGGGCGCGTCGGTGAACTGCGTGGGCTGCGGTGCTGCCTGCGGCTGCGGGGCGGTGCCGGGGAGGACGAGCTCGCCGGCGATGTACCGGGGGAACCCGCGCCGCGAGGCGGCCGTCTCCGTGGACGCCGCCCGGGTGGCCTGCGGCGACCGCGAACCGACCAGGGTGTCGTCGCGGTGCGGTTCGAGCGGGCCGCTGCCGTGGGCGGCGTCGAGCGGCTCGCCCAGGGACGGCAGCCGCACCGCTGCCCGCGGCGCGTCCGGTGCGTCGCCGGCCGGCGGCGCGAAGTCCGCGGGCGGCCACACCGGCGGCGGTCCGGACGGCACGAGCGGCACCAGGCGCTGCCCGTCCGCAGGCGGCGCCTCCTCCGGCCAGGCGCCGCGCGGACCGGTCAACGCTTCGAGCGGACCCGTCAGCGGATCGGTCAGCGGGTCGGCGGCGCGGGTGGGTCGCGGGTCGGACCGTTGGTCAGCGGTCAACGGGTCGGCGTCACGGGTGCGCGACGGGTCGGCCGGCCAGCCGGGCGGCGGGCCGGCGGGGGCGGCGGACAGCGGGTCGGTGGCGTGGGTGCGTGGCGGGTCGGCCGGCCGGCCGGGCGGCGGGCCGGCGGGGGCGGCGGACAGCGGGTCGGCGGCGTGGGTGCGCGGCCGGTCGGCGGGGCGGGACCGCGGGCCGGGCTCGTCGTCGGACTGGTCGTCGTCCCAGGACGGCAGGACGATGCCGGTGAGCTTGCGCTCCGGCTCGTCCTTCCACCACGGCTCGGTCACGACGACGCTCCCAGGGTCAGGCCGACGGACACGGCCGCCGAGGCGCGGACGTGCTCGAGGCTGCCGTGGCGGACCCGGCGCAGCCCGCGGACCCGCATGACCGGGTCGACGGCGATCACCTCCACGTGCAGCTGGGCGTGCAGGGCCTCGAGGAGGCCGGGCAGCATCGAGCCGCCGCCGGTGAGCGCGAGCCGGCTGACCCGGGCCTGCCGGCCGGCGGCCGTGAGGTACGCGAACGAGCTGCCGATCTCGTTGATGAGCGGCCGGACCGCGTCCTTGAGCGCCGAGGCGGTCTGCCCGTCGGTGTCGGTGCGCAGCCCGACCCGGCACTTGACCTCCTCGGCCTGCTCGAGGGGCAGGTCGAGCCGGTCGGCGACGGTCCGGGTGATCTCGTTGCCGCCGCGGGGGATGGTCCGCACGATGAGCGGCTCGCCGTCGTGGTGCACGACGACGCTGGTCGCGTGCGCGCCGATGTCGACGAGCGCCTCGACCTGCTCGTCGAGCCGGGACGCGGCCCGCAGCAGGGCGAAGGACGCCAGGTCGACGCGCGCGACGTGCAGCTTGGCGGCCTCGACGGCGCGGATCGCGGCGAGGACCGGCTCCTTGGGCGCGGCGATGAGCAGCCCGCGGACGGTGTCGGCGGAGCCGGGATCCTCCAGGGGGTAGAAGTCGATGAGCGACTTCTCCGGCGGCAGCGGCAGCGCGTCGCGGACCTGGAAGGGCAGCGCCTTGCGCATCTCCTTCGCCGGCAGGTTGGCGACGGAGGTCTCGCGGACCACGACCTGCTGGTGGGTGACGCCGAGCGCGACCTTGCGGCTGCGGAATTTGAACGTTGACCACAGCTGCTTCAGCGCCGTGGTGACGGCGTGCTCGTCCTGGACGGCACCGCTCTGCACCACGCCGGGGCCCAGCAGGATGTGGCCGAAGTTGCTGATGACCGGCCCGTCCTTGCTGTTGCTGGTCTCCGCCGCACGGATGGACGTCGTGCCGATGTCCAGTCCGATGAGGTTGACGGCAGCCATCGTGCTCCTTAGAAAAACCGTCAGGCGGGCAGGAGGATGGAGGTGTACCAGTCGGCGATCGGCGCGGCCGCGAAGAGCGCGACCAGCGCCCCGGCGAGCATCGACGGGCCGAAGGGCACCGCGGTCTTGCGCCCGGCGCGGCCGCCGGCCATCAGCGCGATCCCGGCGATCCCGCCGAGGAGGAACGCCGCCAGGGTCCCGACGGCGAGCGGCGCCCAGCCCAGCCAGCCGAGGTACAGGCCCAGCACGCCGGCGAGCTTGACGTCGCCGAAGCCCATGCCGCCCGGGTACACCAGAGAAAGCAGCAGATAGAAGGCGAAGAGCACCGCCATGCCCACCAGGCCACGCAGCCCCGCGGACCAGTCCCCCTCCAGCACCACGGCGGGCAGGAACAGGGCCGGCACCACCAGGTAGGACGGCAGGACGATCGCGTTGGGCAGGCGCAGCACGTCGAGGTCGATGAGGGCCAGGGCGACCGCGATCGCCGCGAGGTACAGCCAGGCGGGCAGCGCCGCCGACCAGCCCAGGCGGGCGGTGACGGCGACGAACAGCGCGGCCGTGCCGAGCTCCACCAGGGGGTAGCGGACGCTGATCGGGGCCTCGCAGTCGGCGCAGCGGCCGCGCAGCAGCAGCCAGCCGAGCAGGGGGACGTTGTGCCACGGCCGGACCGGCGCCGTGCACTGTGGACAGTGCGAGGCCGGCCGGAGCAGCGACTCGCCGCGGGGGACGCGGTGGATGACGACGTTGAGGAACGACCCGATCGCGAGGCCGAGCACGCCGACGAGCGCGAGCAGCATCAGCGTGCTCCTTCCCGTGAAGGTCCGTGAAGAGATCCGTGAAGAGACCGGTGTGGCGGCCCGCGTCACCGCGAGCCGCCACCGAAGCCTCGGACGCAGGGAACCGGTCAGGGCGTGGCCGCGGCGCCTTCCTCGGCGCAGTCCTTCAGCGTCGTCTTCGACGACTTCTTCACCGAGCCGCCGGTGGCGCTGTAGTACGTGTAGAAGGTCTTGCCGTCCGCGTTCTGGCCGCAGATACGGTACGTGCCGTCACCGAAGTTGTGGAAATACAGCTTGTTGCCGGGCGACGCGTTGGCGGTCTGCTTCACGCCGGTCTTGGCGGCGCCGTCGAGGTACATGTCGATCGCGGCGCCCTCGGCCGTGCTCTCCACGTCGGCCGGGTACTTGTTGCCGTTCTCGGTGTAGAACTGCTCGGCGGCGCTGACCGCGGCGCGCACGTCGGACTCGGCGGACTTGTTCGCCGCGCCCTTACGGTAGTTGAGGTACATGGGGACGGCGATCGCGACAAGGACGCCGATGATCACGACAACGACGAGGAGTTCGACGAGCGTGAATCCGCCGTCTCCGGCGGCACGCTTCTTCTGCATCCTGCGCAGCGTTTCCTTCATG
The DNA here is from genome assembly GCF_040654975.1 of Dactylosporangium sp. NPDC050588. Lineage (NCBI taxonomy): Bacteria > Bacillati > Actinomycetota > Actinomycetes > Micromonosporales > Micromonosporaceae > Dactylosporangium > Dactylosporangium sp. NPDC050588. Next base: position 91,453 of record NZ_JBFAJA010000029.1, read on the forward strand.
GGTGAGCCTCCTGCTCCTGCATGGGGTGTGGTGGTGGTTGCGGCGAGGCTCCGCTGCCTGGCGCGCCGTTCGTTTTCGGTGGTGCTCGGGTGCTGTTCTCAGTTGCTCTGGATGTTCTGGTAGATCGAGAACATCGGCAGGTAGAGGCAGATGATCATCCCGCCGACCACGCCACCCATGACGAGCACCATGATCGGTTCGATGGACGCGGTGAGTGCGTCTGCCGCGCTGTCCACCTCTCGGTCGTAGAAATCGGCAACCTTCTCCAACATCTGACTGATTTGGCCGCTTTCTTCGCCGACTTCGACCATTTGCACGACCATCGATGGAAAAATCTTGTGGGTGCCGAGCTGCGAGGACATCGGCCGGCCCTCGCGCACCGCGTTCTGGAGATCGGCCATGGCGTTGCTGATCACAGCGTTTCCGGTGGTGGCGCCGACCACATCCAGGGCCTGCAGCACCGGCACGCCGACGCCGAGCAGGGTGCCGAGATTGCGCGAGAAACGGCTCAGCGCGATCTTCGTGAACAGCGGCCCGAAGACCGGCAGCTTCAGCTTGACCTTGTCCACCCGCAGCCGTACCGCCGGGTTCACCGCCATCATCTTCCGTAGCGTCACCGTGACCACGACGAACACGGCGATGATGAGCGGGCCCAGCCAGAAGAGCGTGTGACTGGCGTTCACGATGATCTTCGTGGGGAGCGGGAGCTCGCCGCCGAGCTGTTTGAACATCTTCTCGAAGATCGGCACGATGAAGATGAGCACCGCGCTGATCATCACGACGGTGAAGAGGAGCACGATCACGGGGTACGTGAGCGCGCTCTTGATCTTCCCGCGGAGCTGGGCGTCCTTCTCGAAGTTCGTGGCGATGCGGTCCAGGGCGCTGTCGAGGAAGCCGCCGGTCTCGCCGGCCCGGATCATCGCCACCATCAGCGTCGGGAAGACCTTCGGGTGCTTGCCGAGCGCGCCGGACAGCGACATGCCGCCCTCGATGTCGAGCCGGACCTCGCCGACGGCCTTCTTCAGCGACGGCTTCTGTGCCTGCTCCTCCAGCACCGCCAGGGAGCGCAGCAGCGACATGCCGGACTGCGTCATCGTCGCGAACTGCCGGGAGAACACCGACAGGTCCTTGAGCGTCGTCCGGTCGCCGAGCCCGGGGATGGTGATGTCGCGCTTCATCAGCGTGTCGGCGCTGGTGATGGCGAGCGGCGTCAGGCCCTGCTGGCGCAGCAGCTGCGCGGCGGCGAGCTCGTTGGACGCCTCGATCTTGCCCTTGGCGCGCTTCCCGTCGTGGTCGATCGACTGGTAGTCGTACGTCTTCGTCGCTGTCATGACGACTCACATCACATCCGGCCGGCGAGACGGCGGAACTCCTCCGCCGAGTGGCACATCTCCAGCGCCGTCTCGTACGTGACGAGCTGCTGGCGGACCCGCTCGGCCAGGTGCTGGTCGAACGAGAGCATCCCGTCGTTGCCGCTGGACTGCATGAACGACGGGATCTGGTGGTTCTTGCCCTCACGGATCAGGTTCCGGATCGCCGGCGTGGCGAACATGATCTCCGCGACGATCGTGCGGCCCTGCCCGTCGGCGCGCGGCGCGAGGGCCTGCGTGACGACGCCCTGCAGCGCGTTGGACATCTGCGCCCGCACCTGCTGCTGCTGGTGCGGCGGGAAGATGTCGATGACCCGGTCGACGGTCTGCGCCGCGCTCTGCGTGTGCAGCGTCGCCAGGACCAGGTGGCCGGTCTCGGCCGCGGTCAGCGCCGTCGACGTCGTCTCCAGGTCGCGCAGCTCGCCGACGAGGATGATGTCGGGGTCCTGGCGCAGCGCGTGCTTCAGCGCCATCGAGAACGACGTCGTGTCCGCGCCCACCTCCCGCTGGTTCACCAGGCAGCGCTTGTGCTCGTGCAGGAACTCGATCGGGTCCTCGATCGTCACGATGTGCGAGGAGCGGGTCCGGTTCGCCAGGTCCAGGATCGCGGCCAGGGTCGTCGTCTTGCCCGAGCCGGTCGGCCCGGTCACCAGCACCAGCCCGCGGTGCAGGTGCGCGAACCGGGCCACCTGCTCCGGCACGCCGAGCTGGTCGAGGGGCTTGATGTTGTGCGGGATCGCCCGGAACGCCGCACCGAACGAGCCGCGCTGCGCGTACAGGTTGACCCGGAAGCGCGACACGCCCTCAATCGCGTAGGCGAAGTCCAGCTCCTGGATCTGCTCGAAGTGCTTCCACTGGCTCTCGTTGAGCACGGCGGCGCGGACCAGCATCTCCGTGTCGGCGGGCGTGAGGTCGTCGTAGCCCGGCAGGTACCGCAGCCCGCCGTTGATCCGCACCGTCGGCGGCGCCCCGACGGTCAGGTGCAGGTCGGAGCCGCCGACGCGGACGAGCGACACCAGCATCGCGTCGAGCGAGGCGCGCTCGTCGCTGGTCACCATGGTCTCCACACGCGGCCCATCGGCAGTGCCCCGGCCGTGTTGAGGGTTACACGGCGACCCGGACCACCTCCGGGATCGAGGTCTGCCCCTCGGCGGCCTTCGCCAGCCCGTCGAGGCGCAGGTCGACGAGCCCCTCCTGGCGGGCTACGGCCTGGATCTCGTGCGCCGAGGCCCGGTCGATCGCCAGCTTCTCGATCTCCGCGGAGACCGGCATGACCTCGTGCAGCGCGATCCGGCCCCGGTAGCCGGTGTTGGCGCACGAGCGGCACCCGACGGGTCGCCACAGCGTGCTGGGGGCGCCGAGGATCTCGTACGGCCACCGCGCGCTGACCAGTTCCGCCTCGTTCGGCTCGTACTCGGTGCGGCACCAGTCGCACAGCCGGCGCGCGAGCCGCTGCGCGAGCACGCAGTCGACCGACGAGCCGACCAGGAACGGCTCGATGCCCATCTCGACGAGCCGGGTGACCGCGCTCGGCGCGTCGTTGGTGTGCAGGGTCGACAGCACCAGGTGGCCGGTGAGCGCCGCCTCGACCGCCAGCTGCGCGGTGGTGCGGTCCCGGATCTCGCCGATGAGCACCACGTCGGGGTCGGAGCGCAGGATCGCGGGCAGCACCGCCGCGAACGTCAGGCCCGCCTTGTGGTCCACCTGCACCTGGTTGACGCCGGGCAGCCGGTACTCGACCGGGTCCTCCACGGTGATGATGTTGACCGTCGGCTTGCTGATCTCGGCGAGGGTCGCGTAGAGCGTCGTCGACTTGCCCGAGCCGGTCGGGCCGGTGACCAGCAGCATGCCGTGCGGCTTGTGGTAGGACGCCGCGAAGCGCTCCGCGTTGGCCTTGCTGAAGCCGAGCTTCGCCAGCTTCAGGTCCATGCCGCTGGTGTCCAGGACACGCAGCACGATCTTCTCGCCCCACACCGTCGGCAGCGTCGCGGTCCGCAGGTCGACCGCCCGCTGGTTGATCTCGACGGTGATCCGGCCGTTCTGCGGCACGCGCCGCTCGGTGATGTCGACGTTCGACATGATCTTCAACCGGGAGATCAGCGCCGACTGGACGTGCTTGGGCACGGTGTCGACCTCGTGCAGGACGCCGTCGATGCGGTACCGCACCCGCATGTTGTGCTCGCCGGGCTCCAGGTGCAGGTCGGACGCGCGGTTCACGATCGCCTGTTCGAGCAGCGAGTTGACGTACCGGACGATCGGCGCGTCCTCGTTGAGCGTCGTCAGGGCCGAGACGGCCGGCGTCGACTCCGCCCGCAGGCTCTCCGCGACGTCGCCGAGGTCGTTCTCCTCCCGCTTCAACCGGTCGATGATCTTGCGCAGCTCGGAGCGGGCCACCACGACCGGGCGGACCGTGAGGCCCGTCGCGGCGCGGACGTCATCCAGCGCCAGGACGTCACCCGGGTCGGTGATGCCGACGGTGATTTCGAGATCGTTGAGGGCGATGCCGAGGACCCGGTGCTTCAGGACGAGCGCCATCGGGATCTTCGTGATCGCCGCCGGATCGATCGGGTAACCGACCAGGTCCAGCGTCTGGATCCCGTACGCATCGGCGGACGCCTCGGTGAGCTGATCCTCGGTGACGATGTGGTCATTGATGAGCACGGCGCGGATCGACCGCCCCGTGCGCTCCGCCTCCTCCGCCGCCCGGTCGACCGCCTGCGGATCCGCTCCACGTTCCTTCAGCGCGTCCAGCAACGGACTGAACGTCTGGTACATCTCACCCCCGAGTCCTCAACGGCATCATCGGCACCGATCCGGGTGACTTTCGGGATTCACCCCCGCCGGATGGTCGGTGTGCGTTGACGCGCCGCGTCCCCGTCATGAGGATGCTTCGCTGTGTCGGTTGCCGTCGTCGAAGATCCGTTGCCCGGCAAAATCAGTGTGTGGCGCGCGAGATGGGTCCTGATGCGCTACGGACGCCCCCCAGGGGCCCCACCGGAGGGAGTCACCGCGACCGGAACGCTGTTGGCCCTGGTCACCGAGGTCGCCGCCCGGGTCGGGGTGGCCGCCCCCGACGCGGTCCTGCTCACCGGCCACGGCGTCGTCCGTGCCTGGGCCAGCCGCCGCCGGCGGGTCCTGCTGGTCGGGCTGCCGCTGCTGTACTGCCTGACCGTCGACGAGATCCGCGCGCTGGTCGCGCACGAGCTCGCCGTCGTCGACCACCGCCGCGCCCACCTCGTCGCGCGCCTGCGGGACCTGTACGAGGAGGCCGCCGACCCGTCGCGCGTCGAGCTGCCCCCGCGGGCGGCGGCGGTGCTGCGCGCCACCCGCGAGTTCGCCACCGCCCTGGAGCGCAAGGCCGACCAGGCCGCCAGCAGCGCCTCCGGGCTGCACACCGCGGCCCGCGCGGTCGTGAAGGCCGACCTGGCCGAGTTCGAGTTCGCCGACCTCGCCTTCGACCTGGAGGAGCAGGTGTGGCAGCACGCGGCGGCGGCGATCCAGGACGTCCACGACGGCTGGCGCGCCGCGATCCGCGTCGGCGCGGTCCTCGCGTCCGTCGACGACGACACCCGGACCACCCTGATGAACCGGCACCCGAACCTCGCCGGCGCCATCGCGCCGCTGACCGCCGCGCACCTGGCGCTGCGGGCCGCGGACCTCGTGCCCCTCGACCCGCTCCCGGCCGCCGACGAGCGCGCCCTGGCCCGGCACGTCCTGCGCCGCTCGCCGGCGGAGTGGACCACGTTCGCCGCGGTGCCGGCCACCGCCTGGCCCGGCTGGGTCGTCCGGCAGGCGCGCGCCGTGCACGACCAGGTCGCCACCCTGCTGGGGCGCCCGGCGAACGGCGACGCGGAGGTCGTCGAGGTGCTGCTGACCCGCCTCGACGAGCTGGTCGCCGCGAACTGGCCGGCACAGCCCGAACCCCCGACCGAGCCCGAGGACCTCGACGCGACCCCGTCCGTGGTCGTGGTGATGGAGGCGGCGCTCACCTCCCGCGGCTGGCGCCGCGTCCACCCCGCCACGCCCGGCGTCCTGGCCTCGGAGTCGGGCATGGAGTGCAACCTGCACGAGCTCGCGGTCTCGCCGACCGCCCTGCCAGAGCTCCTGGCGCTGCTGTCCAGCTAGCGTTTTCCTGGCTTTCCGGCTTTCCTGGCTTTCTGGTTTTCCTGGCTTTCTGGTTTTCCTGGCGCGCTTCGGGTTTCCCTGGTGTGCTTCGGGTTTGCTGTGGCGCGCTTCGCGTTTTCAGGGGCGCAGTTCGGTGCGCCAGGAGTGTCGCGGGTCGTAGCCGAGGACCTCGCGGGCCCGGTCGATGCAGAGCAGCGTCTCGAACTCGCCGAGCTCGCGGGTCAGCGGCACCTCCGGGAACACCTCGCGCATCAGCTCCACCGACGGCCGGTCCATGATCGTGTCGGCGGCGGCGATCACGTACGAGCTCGCGCCCTCGACCGGCGCGTCGAGCGCGAGCCGGCAGGCGGCGGCCACGTCGCGCACGTCGACGTACCCCCACAGATTCCACTTCCGTGAGTGCGGGTCGCTCCAGTAGCCGGGGACGGCGGCATAGTCCTCGGGCGCGTGGACGTTGGACAGCCGCAGGCCAACGAACGGGATGCCGCTCCACCCGGAGATCTCCCGGGCCAGGGTCTCGCCGACGACCTTCGACAGCGCGTAGGTCGTCGTCGGGAACGGGTAGTGCTCCTCGTCGACCGGCGCGTAGCGCGGGGGAGTGTCGAACGGCAGGCCCAGCGTCGTCTCGCTGGAGGACCACACGACCCGGCCGACGCCGGCGTTCTGCGCGGCGTGGAACACGTTGAAGTTCATCGCCGAGTTGCGGTTGAACGTCACCGCCGGCGGATACATGCCGGGCGCCGGGATGTTGGCGAGGTGCACGACGGCGTCGGCGTCCTGCACGACCTCGACCGCCTGGCCGTAGTCGGTCAGGTCGGCGACCACCATGGGGGTGCCGAGCTCGCTGAGGTGGCCGGCCTTGCCCACGGCGTCGGTGGCGACGACGTGGTGGCCGTGGGCGAGCAGGTCGGCGACGACCGCCCGCCCGGTCTTGCCGTGTGCTCCGGTGACGACGATCCGTGCCATGCCTACGTTTCTACCGCAGGCCTCGGTGCAGCAGTGCGGTGAGGGTGTCGATCGCCTCGTCGTCCGGCAGGCGCGGCTCGGGCGCGGTGAGGTGCGCGTAGGCGAACATCGCCAGCATCGCCCCCATCGCCTCGGCGACCACGGCGGGGCGGCCCGGCAGCGGGTGGCCGCGTGACGCGAGGAGCTCCAGGTGCTGCCGGAGGATCGCCGTGTCCTCGGCGAGGCGGGTGCGTGCCTGCCCGCTGAACGGCGCCTCCAGCATCGAGGACTGGAAGAGGGCGACCATCACCGGCAGGTGGGTCTTGAACGTGTGCCAGGCCGCGGCGACGTGGAAGCGCAGCTGCGCCTCGTCGGACAGGTCGTGGTCCGGGTCGTGGTCGGGGAGTGCCTCGCCGGCGGTGGCCTGCATGTCGGCCAGGAGCGCCCGCAGCAGCTCCTCCTTGCTCGCGAAATGGTCGTAGAACGAGCCGACCGCCCGCCCGGCCTCGGCCGTGATGTCGCTGATCTTCGTGTTCAGGTAGCCACGGGTGGCGAAGAGCCGCCGGGCGGCCTCCTTGAGAGCGGCGGAGGTCTGGGCCGCCTTCTCCCTGCGCGTAGCCATCGCGATTCCGACCTCCCTCCCTCTCCTCTTGACGGCCGACCGTAGCAGCCAGTAAAACTGAATCGTAGTTCACCGAATTTAGATTCAGTTTCTGGAGGCGGGCATGGAGGCCATGGTCATCGGGGGCGGGGTCGCGGGGCCGGTCGCGGCGATCGCGCTGCGACGGATCGGGTGGGACGTGACGGTGCACGAGGCGTACGCGGACCCGGCGGGCGACGTCGGGTCGTTCGTCAGCCTCGGCGACAACGGGCTGCGGGCCCTCGACGCGATGGGCTGCCGGGACGCGGTCGCCGCCCGTGGCACGCGGCTGCCGCTGCTACGGCTGCGCAGCGGCCGCGGCAAGCTGCTCGGCGAGGCCGCCCGCGGGCGGGTGACGCTCATGCGCGGGCACCTGGTCGAGACGCTGCGCGCGCTGGCCCTGGAGTCGGGCGCGCGGATCGTCACCGGCCGCCGGCTGACCGGCGTCGGCCACGGGCGCACGGCCGTGTTCGCCGACGGCACCACCGCGACCGCCGACCTCATCGTCGGCGCCGACGGCATCCACTCACGGTTGCGGACCGTCATCGACCCGGCCGCACCGGCCGTGCACTACGCGGGCCTGTGGACGGCCGGCGGCCGCTCACCACACCCGGTCGACCCGGACGCGTTCACGATCACATTCGGCGCGAGGGCGACGATGGTGTGCGCCCCGACCCCCGCCGGCACCCTGTGGGCGGCGCAGGTCCCCTCGCCCACGCCACCCGCCGGCCCGCTGGACCACGCCGCGCTGGCGGCACTGTTCGACGCCGACCACGGCCCGGCGGCCACGCTGGTCCGCACCACCGACCACTGGCACCCCCGCACCGTGATGCAGGCGCTGCCGGCCGGCGTACCGCGCTGGCACCGCGCCGGCATGGTCGTCCTCGGCGACGCGGCCCACCCGATGGGCGCCGGTCAGGGCGCCAACCTCGCCGTCGAGGACGCGGTCGTCCTCGCCCGCTGCCTACGCGACACCCCCGACCTGAACACGGCCCTCACCCACTACGAAACCCTGCGCCGCCCCCGAACCACCCAGATGCTGAAGTTCGCCGGCGCAAACCGCGACGCAAAGATCTCCGGCCCCGTCACCGCCCGCATCCGCGACGTGACAATGCCCTTCTTCTTCCGCCGATTCGCAGCGAAGTCCAGCGCCTGGATGCACGACTACGACGTCGAATGGAACAAGGCCAGCACCCCGTCCCCGTCGTCAACCTGACGCCGGCCCCCGCTCCCACAGAAGCCCGCCGCGTGGATGCACGATTGCGCCATCGAGCGGACCGCGTTCGGTGCCGCGGTTTTCGGTTTCGGATCCGGCGTCGACATGATGCCGCCCGGTCGCAACATCAGGTGAACTCCGTCAACGCCTCAGCCCTGGTGTCGGCGTGACTCCGGGTGGGTGCGGTGTCGAGCGGGACTCGGTCAGTGCCACGGCCTCGACCCCGGCGCGACACGAGGCGGGTGCGGCGTTGAGTGGAAGCGGCCAAAACCTCGGCGTTGACGTGACGGCGGACCGATGCAGATCGCTTCTCGAACGGCTCCCGTTCCGGCGGTTGCGGAGATGAGCATCGCGCGGACGCACAGTGCGGTGTCGATTCGGACGCATTCAGTGCGTCGGTGTCGGTGCCGGTGTTGATGCGGGGCGGGTGCGGCGTTGGGAGGAGTGCCGTCAGCATCGCCACTCCGATGTTGACGTGTTGGTGCATCGGCGCTGGCGGCTTCTCGGCCGGCTTTCCGTTCTGCGGCTTGCGGAGGAGGCCGCACGTAGGTGTACGACTACGGCGTTGAGTGCGGCGGCTTCGGTGGCAACATGACCCGGTGGGATCGGTGCTGGCGGCTTCCGTCTCGGTGGTTTGCGTGATGAGTGGCGCGTGGGTGGGTGACGGCGTCGTCGAGTGGGTCACGGTCGGCGTTGTGGTTTCGGTGGTGACATGACGGCGGTTGGGTGCGGTGTTGGGTGGGATGCCGTCAGTGTCACGGCTCCGGCATCGACACGGTGGTGGACCGGCGTCGGTGGCTTCTCGGTCGGCTCCCATTCCGGCGGCTTGTGGAGAAGGTCGGCACGTAGGTGTACGACTACGGCGTTGAGTGCGGCGGCTTCGGCGTTGACACGATGGCGGATCGGTGCTGGCGGCTTCTGTCCCCGGTGGTTTGCGTGATGGGCGGCGCGTGGGTGGGTGACGGCGTCGTCGAGTGGGACACGGTCAGCGCTGTGGTTTCGGTGGCGACATGACGGTGGATCGGTGCTGGCGGCTTCTGTCCCGGTGGTTTGCGTGATGGGCGGCGCGTGGGTGGGTGACGGCGTCGTCAAGTGGGTCACGGTCGGCGTTGTGGTTTCGGTGGTGACGTGACGGCGGTCGGGTGCGGTGTTGAGTGGGATGCCGTCAGCGCCACGGCTCCGGCTTCGACACGGTGGGGACCGGCGCCGGTGGATTCTCGGCCGGCTTCCGTTCTGGCGGCTTGCGGAGAAGGCCGCACGTAGGTGTACGACTACCGGTCCATGTCGTGGGTTCGGTGTCGGTGTGGCGCCGGGATGGGGGCGGTGTTGGGTGGAATGCCGTCAGCGTCGCGGCTTCGGCGCGACGTGTTGGTGGATCGGTGCTGGCGGCTTCTCGGCCGGCTTCCGTTCTGGTGGTTTGCGCGATGGCGGCGCGTGGATGCGGGGGTGCGGTGTCCGGTCCGTGCCGTGGGTTCGGTGTCGGCGTGACGTGGGGTAGGGGCGGTGTCGACTGAGACGTGGTCAGCGTTTGGCTTCGGCGTTGACATGACGGTGGATCGGCGTTGGCGGCTTCTGTCTCGGTGGTTTGCGGTGGTGGGCGGCGCGTGGGTGGGTGACGGCGTCGTCGATGGGACGTGGTCGGTGCTGTGGTTTCGGTGTTGATGTGACGGCGGGCCGGTGCGGTGTTGGATGGGATGCCGTCAGCGTCGCGGCGTCGGTGCAGACGTGACGGTGGACCGGTGCTGGCGGGGGCGGTGTTGGGTGGATGCCGTCAGCGTCGCGGCGTCGGTGCAGACGTGTCGGTGGAGCGGCGCTGGCAACTTCCGCTCCGGTGGTTTGCGGAGATGGGGGCCGTGGGACGTGTGACGACGGTGTTGAGAGGAGCGTGGTCAGGGGATCGGCTTCAGTGTTGACGTGGTGGGGGACCGGTGCTGGTGGCCTCCGAGGCGGAACCCGTCTCGGCCGTTGCGGTGATGGGCAACGCGCGGGTGTGTGGGCGGCGGTGGTGCGTGGGACGTGGTCAGGGCCTTGGCTTTGGTGGCGGTGGGGTGCGGGGTGGGGGCGGTGTTGTGTGGAAGGCGGTCAGGGCCTCGGCTTCGGTGTTGACCTGGCGGCGGACCGATGCCGGAAGCTTGTCGAACGGCTCCCACGACACGACGCCGGTCTTGCTCACCGTCCAGGTGCCGGCGACCTGGCCGTCGACGAGGAACGTGCCGATCGACTGGGGCATCCGCACGTGGAACACCTTGGTGCGGTGCTCCTCCGGCAGGATCAGGGTCCGCCGGGCGTGTGCGAGCAGCGTCGCGTCGTAGGTGGGCAGGAACCGCACCGGCGCCGGCGTCTCCGGGTCCGGCAGCGGCTGGTCGGGCAGGTCGACGAGCTCCCGTCCGCGCTCGTCGCGGAACCGGCGCAGCTCCATCGTCGCCAGGACCTTGGCGACGTCGGTGACGCTCAGACCGGCCCAGTCGGCGATCTCGGAGCGGTGCGCCGGGCCGAACCCGCCGAGATACCGGCGCACCAGCAGCTCCCGGGCTGCTTCGACGGTGATCTCGGGCGGGCTGACCCAGTCCTCCGCTAAACCGAACAGGTCCGCGCGGCGGCGGGCCCAGGTGCCGGTCGGGGGCACGCGGACCATGTCGAGATGCATGCCGACGCCGCCGCGGATCTCCGGGCCGTAGAGCTGGTCGATCTCGGCCCGCTTGACCGGCCGCTCCCGCAGGAGCTCGCGCAGGCTCTGCGCGGCCTCGGTGAGCTCCGCGGGGCCGACGGCGTTGCGGATGACGCGGTGATACCAGTCGCGCCGGGCATCCCGGATCGCGATCAGGAACGGCCAGAAGTCGGCCCGTGAGACGAGGTGGATGGTGGCGCGCAGGATGGTCGCCTGGACGACCTCGCGGGCCTCCAGGAGCCGGGTCAGCGACTCGCGCTCGAAGCCTTCGATCCGGGTCCACAGCCCGATGTACATGGACGGGGCATACTGCGCCTGGAGCCCAGCCATCGTCTCCAGGACGGTGGGGGCGTCAGCTCGTACACGAGACGCCAACGACTGCCGGGCCAGCAAAGCGCGGTTGAGGTGTCGCCACGTCAGTGTCCGTTCCATGCAGACACTCAAGCACAGGGGTATGACAAGAATCAGGCGACGTTACGCAGGGCGGCCTTGACGAGCTCCATGGTGCGGTCGTAGCTCATGCCCTGCTCGCGCAGGAGCCGGCCGCCGGTGCCGCGCTCCTCGCGCAGGACGCCGAGCAGGAGGTGCTCGGTGCCGATGTAGTTGTGCTTCATGGACAGCGCGACCCGCAGCGACAGTTCGAGGGCCTTCTTCGCGTCGTTGCCGAAGCGGTTGGGCAGCTTGCTGCGCCGGAACAGGAAGCCGCCGCGCCGGGGCGGCTCGGCCTGCTCGAGGGCGCCGGGGCCGAACGTCTGCTCGACGCTGCTGCGGACCGCGTCGAGGTCGATGCCGATGGAGCGCAGCGCGGCCGCGTCGTCGGTGCCGGTGAGGGCGACGACGAGCCCTTCGCGTTCCACGGCGCACGCCTGCAGCACGTCGGCGGCGATCCCGCCGACGGTGAACATGGCGAGGACCAGGTGTTCGGTGCCGACCGTCCGGTGGCCGAGCGCGTTGGCCTCCTCGTGCGCGTTCTGGACCGCGGTGCGGGCGCGCTGGGTGAACCGTTCGAACATCACTGTGCTCCTGTCTCTTGTACCGGTGTCACTGCCCGGCTGGCGTGCTTCTTGTGGACCGCCTGGCGCGTCACGTCGAGGGCGTCCGCGATCTCCTGCCACGACCAGCCGTGCCGGCGGGCGTTGTCGACCTGGAGTACCTCGAGCGCGTCGGCGAGGCGGCGCAGCGCCACCGCCGCCCGCAGTCCGACTCTGGGATCGGGGCTGGCCGCGGCGTCGGCGAGATCGCCTGCTTCCGTCATGTGTCAACCGTAGTTGACAGCTTCGGTACGTGTCAACCACAGTTGACAACTACGCTCCTGGCATGGACGCGCTGCCGGTCATCGACATCTCCGACCTGGACTCCGCCGCCCGCGGCATCGAGACGGCCTGCCGCGACAACGGCTTCTTCTATGTCACCGGGCACGGCGTGCCGTCGTCGCTGACCGACCGGCTCGACGCGGCGGCGCGGACGTTCTTCGACCTGCCGCTGCCCGCCAAGATGGAGATCGCGATGGCCCGCGGCGGCCGGGCGTGGCGCGGGTTCTTCCCCGTCGGCGCAGAGCTGACCTCCGGCGTCCCGGACCGCAAGGAAGGGCTCTACTTCGGCACCGAGCTCGGCCCCGACGCCCCGCAGGTCCGCGCCGGGCTGCCGCTGCACGGCGCGAACCTCTTCCCGGAGCAGGTGCCCGACCTGCGTCCGGCGGTGCTGTCGTACGTCACGCGGATGACCACGGTCGCGCAGACCGTGCTGCGAGGCGTCGCGCTGAGCCTCGGGCTGCCGGCCGGGTACTTCGCGGAGTCGTACACCGCCGACCCCACCGTCCTGTTCCGGATCTTCCACTACCCGCCGTCCCCGCCGGACAGCGACGAGTGGGGAGTCGGCGAGCACACCGACTACGGGCTGCTGACGCTGCTGCTGCAGGACGGCAACGGCGGCCTCCAGGTGCGCACGCCCGACGGCTGGCTCGACGCCCCGCCGATCCCCGGCACGTTCGTGTGCAACATCGGCGACATGCTCGACCGGATGACCGGCGGGTGGTACCGCTCGACACCCCACCGGGTCCGCAACGTCAGCGGCAACGAGCGGCTGTCGTTCCCCTTCTTCTTCGATCCCGACTTCACCCAGCAGGTGCCGCCGCTGCCGAGCTCCGGCGGCTCCGAGGGCGCTCCGCGCTGGGACGGGCAGGATTTGCGGGCATTCACCGGGACGTACGGCGAGTATCTGGTAGCAAAGGTGGGCAAGGTGTTTCCAGAGCTGTTCGCGGATACCCGTCACCAGGGGGTACCCCGCATCGGTTAGACCCTTGCAAGCTTGTAAACGCAGGTCAGAGGGCTGGCACGATGACGGGAGCAAACCTGTTCACGGTGTACCTACCGTTTGAGTCACCACACCGCAACAGGAGGCCCCCGATGACCACCCCGACGCCGACCACGACCCGCAAGCTCACCAACCTCGACAGCGAGCAGGGCATGCTCGTGTTCCTCGCCGCGCTCGTGCTGCTCAGCGTGATCGGCGTGTTCGTCGTCGGCGGCTGACCGGTTCCTGTCTTTTCGTGGAAACTGCAATCAGCGGGACCCTTCATTCCGTCATGGGGGTATGACCTCCGACGCCTCGCTCGAACAGGAGCTGCGGGACGTGTTCCAACGCCACGAGCATCTCGCCGACGACCCGGCCTTCTCGCTGCGGCGTTCCCGCAAGGATCCGTGGTGGGCGCGCTCGCTGGTGGTGGCGGGCGCGCTCATGATGATCGTCGCGGGCGGCGCGTTCGTGGCGAAGGACGCCGTGATCGGCTACGCCACGAGCAACGTCAAGCAGGAGGACCTGATCGTCTCGGCCGCCGAGCAGCAGGGCCGCCACGTCACGATCAGCGGCGCGAAGAACATCCTGCTCATGGGCATCGACCCCCGCCCCGGCCAGGACGAGTCCGAGGCGATCCGCTCCGACTCGATCATCATCCTGCACATCCCGGCCTCGCACGACTCCGCGTACCTGGTCTCGATCCCGCGCGACACCTGGGTGAAGATCCCCAAGTTCGACAACGGCAAGCATTCGTACGCCGGCGGCCACGACAAGATCAATGGCGCCTTCGCCATCGGTGGCCTCGACACCACGGGCAAGGAGCAGCGCAAGTTCGGCGTCACCCTCCTCGCCGACACGATCAAGGAGAACTGGGGCGTCACCTTCGACGCCGCCGCCATCATCGACTTCACCGGCTTCCAGAACGTCGTCAACGTCCTCGGCGGCGTCGACATGTACGTCGATCAGGAGGTCAAGTCGGTCCACATCGGCCACGACGCCAAGGGCGAGACCAAGGTCCCCTACCTCCAGCGCGACAACGGCACCGGCGGCACCACCCTCATCCCGATCTCCGGTGTCACCCCGCAGACGTACCACGTCGGCTTCCAGCACCTGGAGCCCTGGCAGGCGCTCGACTACGTCCGCCAGCGCGAGACCCTCCCGAACAGCGACTACGACCGCCAGCGGCACCAGCAGCAGTTCATCAAGGCCCTGTTCAAGCAGATCCTCAGCAAGGACGTCCTCACCGACCCCGTCAAGCTCAAGAAGATCCTCGACGTCATCGGCCAGTCCATGACCATCGACTCCGGCGGCATCGGCCTCGACGACTGGATCTTCGCCATGAAGGGCATCACCGGCGACAACCTGCTGACCGTCAAGACGAACAACGGCACCTTCTTCTCGTCCCCGCAGAACCCCGCCGCCGAAGCCCTGGACCCCACCACCCTCGCCCTGCTCGACGCGATCCGCACCAACACCGTCCAGGACTTCATGTCCCAGCACACCGCCCTGATCTCCAGCTGACCGTCCTGCCGCCCCACCGCTGCCGCGGCGGGTCCCGGCGGGGATTGCGCGTGCACACCGCAGCCGGTGGCCGGCCTTGCGGGTGCGGGCCGTTCACGGAGACGGATGGCGCCCGGGCCCGGGCTCATGATCAAAGGACGGATCCGGCGACGCCGACAGCCAGAACCGTCCTTCGATCAAGCTGGGTCCGCGAAGACCGGCATCCGGAGCGCGACGCCACCCAGCCCGACGCTCGACAATCGAAGCGTGGCGATGGTGGAGCTCGGGGCGGAACACGGACCAGATGCGGCCTCAACCGCGGAGTTGATGCTGCATGGCAGGTGTACGCCCCTGTCGCACAGATGGCGGGCGAGCGTGGACGGCCCTTCCCTGAGGACGGCGGTCGAGCGGAAGTTGGTGATCCGGTCGAGAGGAGCCGCACTGACCTTGGGGCCGGGCTGCGGCTCGATGCGCGAGCTGGCACCGGGGGAGTGGCTGCGTGGCGGACGGGGCCAGATCGCGGTGGTGGCGGTGTCACCTTCCGTCCTGGACTGGCTGCCGACGACGCCGGCCGAGCAGATAGCCCCCTGAGGGCGCGGGCGGGCTGCTGGGACAAGGGAGGGAGAGCGGCCGGAGGGTTGGACGTGGTGATGGCCGCTGCGGGCTTGCTGGGTGGCTGCCGACGATGCGGGCGGGAGCTGGCAGCACCTGAGGGAACACGGGCGACCAGGACCGTGATGGCGGTGGCTGTCTGTTCGTAGAAGCGGTTGCAGAAGGCTGCCGGCAGGGGGTGTCCAGGCCTCGTCGCTGCCATCGACCAGAGCGGAGTTTCAGGGCACCGGGGCTGGTGGACAGGGAGAGGCGGGGCGGAGTTCGCGGTAGTGGGTGGCGGCTCGCTGGCTGGAGTGGCCGTTGACGATGTCGGCGGGCTGTGGGTGCCCCCGTGGAGGGGGCTGTGGGAGGAAGCGGCCGGTTGTCGGGGTGGCTGTTGAAGGTGCCGGGCCGGGGGTCGAGGGCTCGTCGCTGCCAATCGAGCAGGCGGAGTTCAGGGGAGCCGAGCGCCGGCCGGGCAGAGAGGGGGCGGGGTTCGTGGCGGTGGAGCGATTGGTGGAGTGGCCGCCGAACGATGCTGGGGGAAGTGGCGGTGGCGCCGGGCAGGGTGTTGAGGGCGTAGCTGGTGTCGATCGCGTGGTGCGTCAGGTCTCCGAGGAGAGCGGGTGGCCTCCATGGCGGTGGTGTTACCGCCCTTGCCGGAGTGGTGCCGGGCGTGGGCGGGCTGGGCGAAGGCGGGGCAGGGCAGGGCAGGTTCAGTGGAGCGGACCCTGTGGGACCGGACGGGGGTGCGTGTCGGACAGGACGGCCCCGCCGGCGGTGGAGGGCGGATCGTCGGGGCGGCGACGGGCGTGGTTGATGGAGTGGTGGTTGGCGAGGTCGGTGGGAGGTGGTGGCCGCCCCCAGCAAAGAAGGGCGGCCACGGGGGTTGGGTCAGATGGTGGTGGTGGCGGCGACGGCGGTGAGCTCGCTGGAGTGGCTGCCGAAGATGCCGACGGTCGGTGGGCGGGGGGTGAAGCCCGGCAGGGTGTCGAGGCCGTCGCTGCCGTCGACCAGGCGGAGCTTCAGAGGGCCTGAGCCCTGCAGGACGAGGGTGACCTCGATGCCGTCGGTGGGCGGGCCGTGGAAGACGACGCCGAAGCGGTTCTGGTCGGGGAGGAACGGGACGGCGTCGCGGCCGGCGACCGTGGCCTGCTGGACGCGGTGGGAGCCCGGCTCGGCGTAGAAGGAGACGAAGCGGACGGGGCGCTGGGAGGCGAGGCGGAAGGTGACGGTGCGGCGGTCGCCGGTGGTCGTGTCGGACAGGACGGTGGCGGTGGGGGCGGGCAGCGGGGCGGCCTCCGCCGGGCCGGTGGACAGCTCGCCGGCGGGCAGGACGGGGAAGAGCTCGTCGAGGGAGCGGTGGTCGCGGACATACCGCGAGGTCCAGGCCCCCGGGGACTGCTCCAGGCTGACCCACTGGGCGGTGCCGGTGTCGCGGTCCAGGGCGTACATGAGGTGGGTCGGCTCGGGGTGTGTGGCGTCGAAACGGTCGGCGACCATCCCGGTCGTGGTGCAGACGAGCGCGACCACGAGCGCCGCGAGCGCGGGGGTGGCGCCGAGCAGGCGGTGCCGGTCGGCATCGGCGGGGCGGAAGAGGGGCTCCAGGGCGGGCAGGGCGGCGAGGCCGAGCAGGGCGGCGAAGAGCCCGGGGGCGGCGCCGGTCGCGAGGCCCAGGGCGGGGAAGAAGAGGGCGACGGTCGGAGCGAGGATCAGCACGGCGACGCCCGCGCCGGCGGTGAGGACGGCGGTCGCGAGCCACGGGCGCGGCACGTGCAGCGCGGCGATGCCCGCGAGGGCGCCGAACAGGGCCGGCAGCGCCACCAGGTAGGAGCCGCCGGGGATCGCCGCGGCGAAGACCAGGCCGAGCACGGCGAGCAGGCCGAGGGCGCCGGTGAACAGCGGGACGGGGCCCAGCCGGCGGCGGCTCAGCGCATACCAGCCGAGCAGGACGGCGGCGGTGAGCGCGACGACGCCGAAGCGGAACCAGGTGGGCCGGGCCGGGTCGAGCAGCTCGCCATAGCCGGGGCGCAGCGCGACCAGCAGCGTCCACAGCAGCTGGGCGGCGACCGCGACCGCGATGAGCGGCACGAGGGCGAGGCCGAGACCGGCGAGGCTGCGGGGGACCGAGGTGAGGCCACGGCGGCGGGCCAGGAACACCAGGGCGGCGACGGCGAGCAGGGCGAGGACGGCGATCGGCCAGGTGAGGGCCGCCGGGTAGCGCACCAGCAGGCCCGCGAACGGGAAATACACCGCGTCGCCGGCGGCGGGGCGCAGCAGCGGCGGGAGGTCGGCGGCGCCGAGGGCGCGGGCGAGGGCGAGCGCGTTGTCGCCGTGGTGCTGGAGGCTGGCCCGGTTCATCGTCGAGGGCCGGTCGAACGGGCTGTGGTAGACGCTGGAGCCGTCGATGTAGGCCGTGTTGAGGCCGGTGAACCGCGACTGCGCCAGGAACGGGGTGAAGTCGGTGTCGTTGGACAGCAGCCGGTAGACCTCGACGGCGAGGCTGGTGCCGACCGGGTGCGGGGTGCGGGCATAGACGTCGATGAGGTCGGCGTTGCCCACGGAGGTCTGGAACATGACGGCGGGGCCGCTGCTGCCGCGGGCCTCGAAGTTGAGCACGACGGAGGGCTTCTGGCCGAGGGGGTGCCGGCTGACGAACGCCTCGGCGCCGCACAGGCAGGCCTCCTCGGCGTCGGTGAACAGGAACACGACGTCGTTGCGCGGCGGGGCGCCGGACGTCAGGGCCCGGGCGACCTCGAGCAGGGTGCTGCTGCCGGCGCCGTCGTCGTTGGCGCCGAAGCTGACCTGGACGGAGTCGTAGTGCGCCATGAGGACGACCTGGCCGGTGGAGGCGGAGCCGGGCAGGACCGCGACGACGTTGCGCACGCGGGCCATGCCGCCGTCGCCGAACTTGCCGGCGTTGACCCCCACGGTGTCCTGCACCTCGGGGCGCAGGCCATAGCCGGTGAGGGTCGTGACGATGTGCTCGCGGACCCGGTCGGCGGCGGGGCTGCCGGTGACGTGCACCTCCTGGCCGATCCGCTCGACGTGGGTGAACGCGCGGGCGGCGGAGAAGTCACCGGCGGGTGCGGAGGCGGACCGGGGCGCCGGCGGCTGGACGTCGGCGATGCCGAGGACGGCGAGCAGGGCCAGGACCGCGAGGGCCGCCGCGGCCGTGATGGGTCGCCGCGGCGGTGCGGCGAAGCTTCGGTCGGACAAGGTGTGCCTCCTGTGGGGTGAGCACATTCTGCACGCCCCCACCGACAAAAAACCGCCTGCGGCGACCCGAACGGAGTGCAGTGGGTCATGAACGGGTGCCGGATGGTTGTTGGGGGTCCGGAAGCCCTCCGGACTGCCTAGCGTCATCGTCCATGAACAACGAACTCACCCCCGCCGCCCCGACCGCCTTCGACGCGAGCTACCTCGCCACCGCCGAGCTCGACGCCCGCTTCCACCTCGACCAGGTCATGGCGATGGTCGGCGTCGACGGCCTGGTGGCGGCCCTGGCGCAGCCGTTCCTGCTGGCAAAGGTCGACCAGCACGCCGCCGCGGTCCGGCAGAGCATCACCGCCGCAGGGAAGGCCGTCGACTCGATCTCCCTCGCCGGGTACGCCCGGAGCGTCATCGCCGTCCACCAGCGGCACGGCCGCCCCCTGCCGACCCCGGAGACCATCGACTGGCAGGACGCCGACTGGACGGTCCTGCGCCTGGTGGCGATCTGCTCGCTGGCCGACGCCGTGGACGCGTTCTGAAGCGACCCGGGAGGACAACCGAACCACCCGCACGCGCGTCGATGTGCCATGACACGCCTGCCGTCCCTCGCACTGATCGTCCTGCTCGCCGCCTGTACCCCGGAGACCACCGGTACAGAAGCGCACGAAAGCCCCACACATGCCGCGACCGCCAGCGCAACGGAGCGCCCGAACCCCACGCCGAACGCCTCCACGACGAGGAAGACCGACGGAAGCTGGACGGAACCGACGCAGAAGGTCACCGTCCCGCACGGCCCGGCCGTCCCCCCGGTGCCGGTCCTGGTCGAGGTGCGCACCGGTGACCACGTCGGCGACGGCTACGAGCGGATCACGTTCGCGTTCAGGGGCCCGCTTCCCTCGTACAGCTTCCAGATCGTGCGCCAGGTGGTGCGGGACGGATCCGGAGACCCCGTCACCCTGCCCGGCACCACGAAACTGAGCATCGTCTTCACCCCGGCGCGCAGCGAGGCCGGCACCGGCCCGCGCGACGTCGGCTACCGCCGCCTGCGGGGCTACGAGCAGGTCGGCGACTACGAGGGCTACGTCAGCTACGGCCTCGGCGTCGAGGGCGCCGCGCAGGTCCGGTACGGGGAGAGCACCCGTCCGGACGGGACGAACGTGGTCGCACTGGACATACGGGTCTAGCGGCGGCCGCGACCCGAGGACTCGTTCCACCGGAAGTGGACGAAGAGCCGGCCGAAGTTGTCGGAGTCCTTCTCCACCCGGTGGTACAGCGCCTTGATCTCGCGCTGGTCGAGGAAGCGCAGGACCCGCTTCTTCAGTGCCCCCGACCCCTTCCCGGGGATGATCTCGACGAGGGTGGCCCGCTTGGCCACCGCCTCGTCGATGATCCCCTTCAACGCGCGGTCGATGTCGCCGCTGCGGTTGAAGATGTCGTGGAGGTCCAGCTTGAGCTTCACGCCCCTAGTCTGACACCGGCCCGCCGGACACCGGCAGCCCAGCACGCTTCCACGCCTGGAAGCCGCCGGTGAGGTCGGTCGCCCGGTGCAGGCCCAGGTCCTGCAGCGAGGCCGCGGCCAGCGAGGACGTGTAGCCCTCGGAGCAGAAGACGACGACGGGCAGGTCGAACCGGTCGGCGATGGGCAGCCGCGCGTCGCTGCGGGGGTCGAAGCGCCACTCCAGGACGTTGCGCTCGACGATCAGCGCGCCGGGGATCTCCCCTTCGAGCGCCCGCTGCGCGGCCGGGCGGATGTCGACGAGGACCGCGTCCCCGGGCACCTCGGCCGGCGTCACCCGGGTCAGCCGCGACCGGGCGGACGCGAGGATCTCGTCGATGGAACGCCCGCTCACCAGTCCGCCCCCGCCTGTTGGATGGCCTCCACACTAAGCCGCCCCTCGTGCAACCGGTAGCGGGTCATCACCGTGAGCGCCGGGCTGTACGCGTGGACGGTGATCGCGGGCCGCGCCCCGGCGTTGACGACCCGGTGCACGTGGTGCGCGCCGAAGCGCCGCCCGGACCCGGCGGACATCGTGGTGTTGAGCAGGGACCCGTCCTGCACCGTCTGCTCGACGACCTCGCCGGACACGACGGTGAACGCACCGGACGACCCGCCGTGGTCGTGCAGGTCGGTGGCCTGCCCGGGCAGCCAGGTGAGCAGCCACACCTCGTGGTCGTCGGCGGCGTACAGCTTGCCGTACCAGCGCTGGCGGGGGTTGAAGCGGGGTTCGAAGGGCCAGGACGCCGGGTCTTCGGCGTGCCAGCGTGCGACGGAGAGCAGGTCCGTCCGGGTCGAGACTGTCATCGCAGATTCTCCAGTATTCGCATCTACTTAGTAGGAATTAGTACCACACCTGATCGCCGTGCGCGACGGGACAGGCGGATGTGCGCGAAATGACAGCGGCGTCAGGCACCCTGGCGGAGGACACACCAAAGGGGGAACACCACCATGACCTTCGCTTTCCAGGCCACCGGCCTGGTCAAGCGCTTCGGCAGCACCACCGCCCTCGCGGGCGTGGACCTCGCCGCCGAGCCGGGCACCGTGCTCGGGGTCCTCGGACCCAACGGCGCCGGCAAGACCACCGCCGTGCGCATCCTCGCCACCCTGCTGCGCCCCGACGCGGGCACCGCGGTCGTCGGCGGGCACGACGTCGTCAAGCGCCCCGCCGAGGTCCGCCGCATCAGCGGGCTGACCGGGCAGTTCGCGTCCGTCGACGAGGACCTGACCGGGACCGAGAACCTGGTCCTCATCGGCCAGCTGCTGGACCTGCGCCGGCGCGACGCGAAGAGCCGCGCGGCCCACCTGCTCGCCGAGTTCGACCTCAGCGAGGCCGCCGACCGGCCGGTCAAGACGTACTCCGGCGGCATGCGGCGCCGGCTCGACCTGGCCGCGAGCCTGGTGGGCCGGCCGGCGATCGTCTACCTGGACGAGCCGACCACCGGCCTCGACCCGGCGAAGCGCGAGGACGTGTGGAACATGGTCCGGGCGCAGGTGCGGGAGGGCACCACGGTGCTGCTGACCACGCAGTACCTGGAGGAGGCCGACGCGCTCGCCGACGAGATCTCCGTGATCGACCACGGCAAGGTCATCGCGCACGGCACGCCGGCACAGCTCAAGCACATCGTCGGCGGCCAGACGATCAGCGTCCGCCCGGCCGACCCGGCGCACCTCGACACGGTCGAGGCGGTCCTCGGGGCGATCTCGAAGGGCCGGGTCGAGTCGCGGGGGCGCGGCGTGCTGTCGGTGCCGGTCGACGACGCCAAGGCGCTCGGCACCGTGGTCCGCCGGCTGGAGGAGGCCGGCATCGACGTCATCGAGCTGTCCCTGCACCTGCCGAGCCTCGACGAGGTCTTCTTCACGCTCACCCGGGGCACGGACAGGAAGCAGGAGGTGGCGGCATGACGACGCTCACGGCCGCGGTGCCGGGACGCCCGTTCGGCCTGGTCAGGCACAGCCTGGTGATGGCGCGGCGCAGCCTCATCAAGACGATGCGCACCCCCGAGCAGCTGCTCGACGTGACGCTCCAGCCGATCATCTTCATCGTCCTGTTCGTGTACCTGCTGGGCGGCGCCATCGCCGGCTCCCGGCACGACTACCTGCAGTTCCTGCTGCCGGCGCTGCTGGTGCAGAACGTGCTCTTCGCGTCGGCGCCGACCGGCGTCAGCCTCAACACCGACATCAAGACCGGCGTGTTCGACCGGTTCCGCAGCCTGCCGATCGGGCGGTCCGCGCCCCTCATCGGCGGCGTGCTCGGCGACATGATCCGGTTCGTGGTGTCGATCGTGGTGATGCTCGGCTTCGGGTATGCCCTGGGCTTCCGCTTCGGGACCAACGCCCTGGCCGTCCTGGCCGGGTGCCTGCTGGTGATGTTCATGGCGTTCAGCTTCAGCTGGATGTTCGTGCTGCTCGGCATGCTGGTCCGGGAGCCCGGCGCGGTACAGGGCCTCGGCTTCGTGATCATGTTTCCGCTGACCTTCGGCACCAACGTGCTCGTGCCGACGAACACGCTCCCCGGCTGGCTGCAGGCGTGGGTGAAGGTCAACCCGGTCGCCGACGCGATGCAGGCGGCCCGCGGGCTGATGGTCGGCGGGCCGGTGCTCGACGCCGTGGTCAAGACCCTGCTGTGGTCGGTGGGCATCCTGGCGGTCTTCGCGCCGCTCGCCGTCCGCGCCTACCGCCGCAAGGCCTGAACCGCCGGCGCGGGGTCCGAGATCAGCGACATCGCCGCGGCGCGGTCCATCTCCGCGCCGCGGCGCACCGCGTCGTCGAACGCGGCGTCGCCGAGGGCCTCGCGCAGCGCCGCCGCCTGCAGCGGCAGGTCCGCGTTGGACAGGTCGTCGCCGCCGCCGATCGCGCGGGCCACCCCGAGCAGCTCGGCGGCGGTCACCGGCAGCCCCGCGGCGGCGGCGAGCGCCGAGCACCCGATCGCGACCTGTGCCACGACTGGCATGTCTCTCGCCGGTACGGCCAGCGAAAGGGCCTCCGACAGCCGTTCCCGGGCCGCCGGCAGGTCCCCGCGCGCCAGGTCGAGCCGGGCCCGGCCGATCAGCAGGATCGCCTGGTACTGCGGCGCGACCAGCGGCGAGTGCTCCTGCTTGCGCCACGCGGTCGTGTAACAGCGCTCCGCCTCGTCGAGGTCCCCGTCGTGGCGGGCCAGGTGGCCGAGCTCCAGCAGCGCGTGGGACGCGTCCCGGGGCAGCACCGTCGGGTCCTCGGTGAAGCGGAGCAGCTCGGCGCGGGCCGCGGCGGGGCCGTCGATGTGGCGGCGCAGCGCGGCGAGCCGGATCCGCTGGTACGCCTCGCTGGTGTGCACGCCGAGCTGGTGATGCAGCTCGATCGACTCGGCGAACAGCGCCGCGGCGGTCGGGTGGTCGCCGCGGCGGGCCCGCGCGTCGGCGATCGACGCGAGCGTCATCGACAGCCCCCACCGCTCGCCGACCTCCCGGAACGCGACCGCGGCCGCCTCCTGCGCGGTGAGCATGCCGGCGATGTCGCCGTCGTTCTCCCGCAGGTGGCCGAGGATCGACAGCAGCATGCCCCGCGACCACGGCTCGACCGGCGCGGCGAGGCGACGCTGGATCGCGGCCTCACCATTGCCGCTGTCGTCGCGGAACATCATCACGACCGGCTCGACGAGGGACACGAACGGGTGGCCGGTGCCCGGCGGCACCCGCGCGGCGAGGGCGATGAGGTCGTCGAGGAGCCCTTCGGCGTACTGGAAGTCCCCGGCGAAGCCGCTGTTGATGACGTACACGGCGAAGACGACGGTGCGCGCGTCCAGCGGCACCTCGGCCGGGTCCTGGCCCGGGACGGCGAGGATCCGGCCGAGCAGGGCCGCGGCCTCCGCGTGGTTGTCCTCGAACGTCCAGAACCAGGCGCACGCCGCCCCGAGCCGGAACGCGGTGACGGCGTCGCCGCTGTCGCAGACGTGGGTGACGGCCGCGTGCAGGTTCGCCCGCTCCGGGCGGAGCCGGGCCAGCCAGTCGACCTGCGCCGCGGTCCGCAGGTGCGGCTCGGCCCGCTCGGCGAGCGCGAGGAAGTGCGCGGCGTGCGCCGACCTGACCTGTCCGGCCCGGCCGGCCCGGGCCAGCTCGTCGAGCGCGAACTCCCGGATCGTCTCCAGCATCCGGTACCGGACGGTGTCGCCCGCCGTGCCGTCGTTGAGGACCTGCAGCAGCGAACGGTCGACCAGGGTGTCCAGGAGCGGCTCGGCGTCCGGTACACCTGCCGCCGCCGCTGCCGCCTCGGCGTCGAACGTGCCGGGGAACACCGCGATGGCGGCGCTGAACTCGCGCTCCGGCTCCTCCAGGAGGTCCCAGCTCCAGGCCACGACCGCGTGCAGGGTGCGGTGCCGCGGCAGCGCGGTGCGGCTGCCGCCGGTCAGCAGCCGGAACCGGTCGTCGAGGCGGGCGGCGAGCTGCTCCGCGGTGAACGACCGCAGCCGGGCGGCGGCGAGCTCGATCGCGAGGGGCAGCCCGTCGAGCCGGCGGCAGATCTCCGCCGCGGCCGGCGTCACCTCGAACCCGGGCCGCACCGCCTCGGCACGGTCCCGCAGCAGCCGCACCGCCGCGTCCGCCGGGAGGGGCCCGACGGGGAACAGCGACTCGCCGAGGATGCCGAGCGGCTCGCGGCTGGTCGCCAGGACGCGCAGCTTCGGGCAGCGGCCGAGCAGGTCCTCGGTGAGCGCGGCGGCGGCGGCCACGACGTGCTCGCAGTTGTCGAGCACGAGCAGCGCGTCGGTCGGCGCGAGCAGCTCCGCGATCCGGCCGGGGACGTCGAGGCGGCGGGCGACCTGCGGCGGCTCGAGCTGCCCGCCGGTGTCCAGGGCGCGCAGGACCGCGGCCGGCACGTCGGCGGCCTCGGCAAGGGGGGCGAGCTCGACCAGCCACACGGTGTGCGGGTCGCGGGCGGCCACGGTCGTCGCCAGCCGGGTCTTGCCGGCGCCGCCGGGCCCGACCAGCGTGACGAGCCGGCGGTCGAGGATCTGCGTGCCGAGCCGGTCGACGTCGTCGTCGCGGCCGACGAAGCTGGTCAGCGGGGTGCGGAGGAGCTCGACGGGCCGGTCGGTGAGGGCCCGCAGGTGCGCCCGGCGCAGCCGCGGCGACGGGTCGACGCCGAGTTCCTCGGCGAGGTGGTGCCGGCACTCCTCGAACGCGGCGAGGGCCTCCGCGCGGCGGCCCTCGGCGTGCAGCGCCTCGACCAGGTGGGCGGCGAGCCGCTCCCGCAGCGGGTGGGCGGCGGTGAGCTCCCGCAGCCGCGCCACCAGCCCGGGTGCGCGCGGGCCGGCGGCCTCGACGTGGTCCTCGATCGCGCTGAGCCGCAGCTCCTCCCAGCGGGCGGCGAGCGCGTCGTCGACGGCCGGCGGGCCCCGCCACAGGTCGAGGGCCTCGGCGAGCAGCGTCGCGGCGCCGGCTGGGTCGCCGTCGCGCAGCTGTGCCTTGCCGGCCGCGGCGAGCCGCTCGAACCGGTAGGCGTCGACGTCGTCGGGGGCGAGGTCCAGCTTGTACCCGCCGGCGCCGGACACCAGCGCCGGGTCGCCGCCGAGGGTCTTGCGCAGCCGCGACACGAGGGACTGCACGGCGTTCGCGGGGTCGGTGGGGGTGGCGTCGGGCCACAGCGCGACCGCGATCCGCTCCACGGACACGAGCCGGCCGGGCTCGCAGGCGAGCCGGATCAGCAGCGTCCGGAGCCTGGCGCCGCCGACGTCGACCGGCTGCCCGCCGACGTCGACCGTCAACGGCCCCAGAATGCCGACCCGCATGCCCACCCGCATGCGCACCACTGTGCCACCCTCCGGGTGGAGGGCGGCACAGGGCTTTTCCCGGGGCGCTTTTAGTACACGCTGACGCCGTACACGCTCAGCGGTTCGGTGACCGGCTGGAAGTACGTGACGCCGCCGCTGCTGCAGTTGCCGCTGCCGCCGGACGTGAGACCCAGCGCGATCGAACCCGCGAACAGCGAGCCGCCGCTGTCACCGGGCTCGGCGCAGACCGTGGTGCGGATCAGGCCGCTGACCTGGCCCTGCGAGTACGTGACGGTCGCGTTGAGCTGCGTCACGGACCCGCTGCGCACGCCGGTGGTGGAGCCGCTGCGGCGCACCGACTGGCCGACGGTCGCGTTGCCCGCGGCCGTGATGTCCTGGAACGAGCCGTTGTACAGCGACACGTTGCCGGGGTGGGCGACACCCGCGGCGTACCGGACGATGCCGTAGTCGTTGCCGGGGAAGCTCGTGCCGGTCCGGGTGCCCAGGACGGAGCCGCCGCTGGTCGTCCAGGTCGAGCCGATGTTGGTGCAGTGGCCCGCGGTCAGGAAGTAGTACGTGCTGCCGCTGACCACGTTGAAGCCGAGCGAGCACCGGGAGCCGCCGGCGTAGATCGCCTGGCCGCCGGAGATGGTCGGCCGCAGCTCAGCGGGGAGCCGCTCGATCGTCGCGCCGCTGCCGAGCGACGCGACGGTCGCCTCGATCGTCTTGACGTGCTCGGGCGACACCGTCGGGTCGATGGAGACGACCACCTGGTTGGCGACCGGGTCGACGGCCCAGGCGGTGCCCGGGATGGAGACCTTCGCGCCGAGCGTCGAGGTGATGCGGGCCAGTTCGACGCCGCTGTGCTTCACCTTGCGGGCGACGGCGCCGGTCGACTCGACGCTCTTGGCGGTGTTGGCGTCGGTGACGGTGACGACCATCTTGCCGAGCTGGGCGTCCCAGTACGAGCCGGCGGTGGCGAGCCCGAGCTGTGAGACGAGCGCTTCGGTGCTGCCGAGCGGCGCGGCCTGGGCCGGTGACGGCATGAGGACCGAGCCTGCGACGAGGGCGGTGCCCGCGGCGATGACCGCGGCGCTACGGAGTCTGGACCTTGTGAGTCTCACGTGAGCCTCCCCTGTATCGGTACCGATGAATATCGGCCGCGACCGATGCTGTCATCGGCAGGGGAGGCGCACAAGAATCTCGTCCAAATTGCCCCATAGCACCCGTGTCATATCACTAAGCGGCTATCCCTTCTAGCAGGTATGCGCTGATCGGCCCGTACAGGTGCGGCTGGACGTTGTCGTCGATCGGCACCGTCACCGAGACCCGCCCCTCGGCCTCGCCCACGAACAGCGCCGGGTCGTTGCTGTCGGCGAACGACACCACGTCGAGCCCCGCCGCGGCGGCCGCGCCGGCGAACCCGTGGTCGGCGAACACCAGGTCCGGCATGGGTTGTCCGGTGCGCTCCAGCTCGCCCAGCATCTCCCGCATCCCGTCCGGGGAGTGCGTGTGCCACATCGCGATGCCCCGCTCCGCGCCCATGGCCACGCCGCCGATGTACCGCACGGCGAGGGGGAACTCGCGGCCGTCGTACCGGCCCGGCCTCGCGAACGGGGCGCCTGCCGCCGGGGTCAGGATCTCGCAACCCGCGGCGCGCAGCGCCACCACGACCGCCAGGTGCACCTCGACGATCCCGGCCGGGTGCCCGGACGCCACCAGGACGCGTTCCTTGCGGTGCGCCGCCTCCCGCAGCCGGTCACGCATCCTGTCCAGCGCGGCCACCGTCTTGTACGGGTCGATCACGTCCGTGCCCGTCGACCGCTCCGGGTCCGGGTCGATGCCGACCCGCTCGGCCATCACGCCGAGCACCTCGGCGAGCGTCCAGGTCTTCAGCGGCGGCAGGCCGAACAGGTAGCCCTCATGTCCGTCGGCGAACGCCGCGGCGTTGCCGTGGTTGGATGCCCGGGTGGTCTCGACATCGCCGGCAAGAAGTGCGTCACGAAGATAACTCACGAGCTCAGGCATGTGACCCATGGTATGCAAGCACCCCTGCGGCGCCGAGGAATGCGGCTTAAGGTCACAGTCATGGCCGACGTGTATCTCGAGGTGACCGACAAGAAGGTGTTCGCGGCTTGCCTGGACTGGCCGGGCTGGGGCCGCTTCGCGAAGACCGAGGACGACGCGCTGGAGGCCCTCGCGGCGTACGGCGCGCGGTACGAGCCGATCGCCACGGCGGCCGGTTACTCGTTCCCCGCCTCGCCGACGTTCAAGGTCGTCGAACGGTGCCCGGGGACCTCCGCCACCCAGTTCGGCGTCCCCGACGCCCACCCCGACGCCGACGGTCGCGCCGTCTCCCGGGCCGTCGCGACCCGGCAGAAGAAGCTGCTCACCGCCGCGTGGGCGGCGTTCGAGGCGTTCTCCGCGACCGCCCCCGCCTCGCTGCGCAAGGGCCCGCGCGGCGGTGGCCGGGAC
Source organism: Dactylosporangium sp. NPDC050588 (assembly GCF_040654975.1). NCBI lineage: Bacteria > Bacillati > Actinomycetota > Actinomycetes > Micromonosporales > Micromonosporaceae > Dactylosporangium > Dactylosporangium sp. NPDC050588. The sequence goes on from NZ_JBFAJA010000029.1 coordinate 119,732, forward strand.
CGCGACAAGATGATCGACCACGTCGTCGGCGCCGAGGCCGGGTACGGTCGCAAGATCGGCATCAAGCATCCGCAGCCGGCGATCACCGACACGGAGGCGATCGCCGCGCTCCGTGAGGACATCCTCACCGTCCTGGGCCGCCCCAGCGACGGCTCGGCGCTGACCGACAACGGCTGGACCAGCCGCTACGCCACCCGCCGCTACGCCTGGCACGTCCTGGACCACCTGTGGGAGATGCAGGACCGGGCCGAGTAGCCGGGGTTTATCCACAGGAAGAAGATCTTGCTTCCGGTGGGTGCCGGGCGGGTTCTACGGTTGGTGCCATGACGGCGCCGGTCTTGCGGTCGCCGGTCTTCCGGTCGGCCTTTTCCGGTCGGCGGCACGGTTGTGGTGGCTCTTCCGGTTGGAGGTGCGGCGGTGACGGTCACGGCTCTTCCGGCTGGCGGCGGCGCGACGGCCGCTGCGGTCACGGTCGACGACGTGTGGCGGGTCCGCGGCGACTGGCGGGCGATGCGCGAGGCGGCGCTGCGGCTGCACGACTCCCGCCGCGCGACCGCCGACGCGGCCGGCGCCGCACCGACCGCTGCCGCCGCGACCGCCGATGCCCTGCGCCGGTCCGCCGCGACGCTGCGCCACGGCCAGGAGCTGCTCACCGCGATCCTGGACCGGCTCGACGTGCCGATGACCCTGCACGAGGACGGCCGCCTGACGTTCTACCCCGCGGACGCCGAGGACCTGGCGTCTCTCCGCCGCGCCGAGCTGGCCGCCCGCGAGATCCAGACCGCCCTGTCCACGATCATCGCCCACCACCGCGCCACCGCCCGTTGACGCCGCCGCGGCCGCCGTCGCCGTCGCTGCCGCCGCCGCGACCGAGCGCCGCCAGGTCGACGGGGCGGTCTTCGCGGAGCTCGGCGTGCCGGACGAACGGGCCCTGGTCGCCGAGATCAGGGCCGGC
>NZ_JBFAJA010000030.1:0-120557 GCF_040654975.1 Dactylosporangium sp. NPDC050588
CTTGCTGTGGAACCTCCTCACCCGATGTGGGCTGTCCCAGCCGCGTAGATCGCCCCTGTCGCCTTGAGTCCGACTACGCCATGAAGATCCTTAGACGCAGCCACGGCGGCCGCAGCAGCGGCGTCTTCCAGCCGGTCGAGAAGTGGCTGCGGGCGCGGCTGCGGCACCCCCGCTACCAGCACGTCTTCCGCGGGCACGTGGTGCGCAAGCCACACGGGCTGCGCGGCTCCGGCTACCACCACCGGCACAACGGCTGGAACCCGCCCGGCGCGCGGGTCCGCCGCGACGCGGACGGCATGGAGATCATCCTGGAGCGCAACCCGTCCGGCACCTACCGCGCCCGGGTCGACGTCCAGGCGGCCGACGGGACCTGGCACCCGAAGGACGGCTCCAGCACGTTCTTCCCCGACAACTGGCACCCCCAGCGCGTCGAGGACGCGATCAAGGACGCCTTCGCCAACCGCACGCCGCACCCCACCAACCCGCGCCGGTGGCGAGGGCAGTCCGACGGCCTGACGATCGAGGGCAGCTACGATAACTTCCCGACGACCAGCTCATGGAACTCGGCCTGGCCGCTCAATTAGGCCGATCGACGAAGACGGGTGTTTGTGCGATGCGCGACCGGGTCACCTTCAGCACCGGCGAATACGGGGTCCCGTCGGCGAAGACCGAGACCGGCCACTTCAACCTCCTCGCCGGCCAGCTGATCAGCGACATCATCCGGTACGCGCCAGACCTGCTGATGCTCCTGGACAAGATCGACCGGGTCCGCGCCGGCGAGTCGCCCGCCGAGGAGTACGAGGGCAACTCCTCGCTCTTCCTCGCCACCCCTGACGGCGTGCAGGTCTCCGACCTCGAGGAGGACGGCGACTCGGCCCTCTACACGTTCGACGAGACGCGCGCCGTGATCCTGCAGTACCTGGACTTCCTCGCCCCCTCGCCCGCGCAGAAGCAGGACGCCGTGTCCCGCTGGGAGGCCGAGGCGGGCCGCCCGTTCCCGGCCCGCGGCGAGCTCGGCCTGTCCTGAGCCACCCCGCCTGTGCACGTCGGACGGTGACCACGCCGTCGCGGGGAGTCGGCGTGTAACGCGGCGCGGGCCTCATCCGCATCTTCCGAAGCATTGATCGTTCGCTCCGGAAGGATCTCCCGTGCTCGATTCCACGCCCTTCCGGTGCGCCGTCGCGCCCGCCGACGGCGCCTGACGTTGCTCACCCCCCGGAAACGCCGGGCCGGCAGAGGTGCCACTGCCGGCCCGGCGCCGGAGCACGGCGACCCCGGTCCAGGACCGGCGAGGAGAGGTGCGGTGACCGACCCCGACATCCGATGGGTGCTGCTGTACCGGACGGCCGCCGAGTGGCGGTTCTCGGTGGGCGAGTCGCCTGAGAACGTGGCCAGCGGCGTCCTGCCGGACACCCCGCTGGACGCCCCGGTCGAGGCCGCCCAGCGCGACGTGCGGGCCCGTCTCGCGCACGGCTGGCCGTCCCCGGACACCCTGACCTGGCGGCAGACCAGCGCCGACTCCTGGGCGGCGGTGCCTTTGTCAGGCCCGTGATCCGGCGCCGCTCTTGGGTGCGCCGCCGTCCGGCATGGTGCCGTCGGGTGCTGTGGTATCGCCTGCGGTGCCGTCGGGTGTGGTCGCGAGGAAGCCGCCGGACTGGCGGGTCCACAGGTCGGCGTAGAGGCCGCCGCTGGCCAGGAGGTCCGCGTGGGTGCCCTGCTCGGCGACGCGGCCCTCGTCGAGGACCACGATCCGGTCCAGGTGGGCGATCGTCGACAGCCGGTGGGCGATCGCGATCACGGTGCGGCCGGCCATGACGGCGGCGAGGGTGTCGTGGATGGCGGCCTCGGCCTCGGAGTCCAGGGCGGACGTCGCCTCGTCCAGGACCAGGACCGGGGCGTCCCGGTAGAACGCGCGGGCCAGCGCGATCCGCTGCCGCTGGCCGCCGGACAGCCGCACGCCCCGCTCGCCGACGTGCGCGTCCAGGCCGGTCCGGCCGTCCGCGTCGCGGAGCGCGGCGACGAACGCGGTGGCGGCGGCGCGCCGTACCGCTGCCGCGATCCGCTCCTCGTCGCACGGGCCGGGTCCGGCGATGTTCTCCCGGACGGAGCGGTGCAGCAGCGTCGCCTCCTGGGCCACCATCGCGATCTGGTCCCGCAGGCTCTCCTGGGTGACGGCGGTGATGTCGGTGCCGTCGATCGTGATCGTGCCGGACTCCGCGTCGTGGAAGCGCAGCAGCAGCCCGACGAGCGTGGACTTGCCGGCGCCGGACCGGCCGACGACGCCGACCCGCTCGCCGGCCGCGATGTCGAGGCTGATCCGGTCGAGCCCGCCCGCTCCCCGGCCGTAGTGGTGGCTGACGTCGGTGAAGGCGATCGCGCCGCCGCGCACCTCGAGCCGGCCCGCGCCGGGCCGGTCGGCGACGGCCAGGGGCTGCGCCACCGTCCGCAGCGCCCGGCGCAGCACGCCGACCGCGCCGAAGAGCGCCGACACGGCGTCCAGCAGCCACTCGCCCATCGCGGTGATCCGGAAGCTGAGCGCCAGCGCCGCCGCGACCAGGCCGATGGGCGCGGCGCCGGTCCGCCACAGCGCGATGCCGTAGCCGGTGAGGCCGACCAGCAGCGCGCCGCCGAGCGCCAGCATGGTGCAGTTCATGGTGACCTCGACCCGCTGCAGGTCCAGGTGCGCCCGGCGGGCCCGCGCGAACACCCGGCGGTCGTGCTCGGTGCGGGCGCCCCGGCCGCCGAGCAGCGCGAGCGTGTCGACGTTGGCGTAGGAGTCGACGAGCAGCCCGGTCAGCTCCGACTCGGCGTCCTGGAGGCGCTCCGACGCGCGCCGGAACCGCGGCACCGCCCAGCGCATGAGCAGCGCGTACGCGACGATCCAGCCGGTAAGCGGCAGCAGCAGCCGGGCGTCGGTGCCGGCCATCAGCCACACCGAGCCCACGACGTACGCGACGACGTGCAGGAGGGTGTGGATCACCGAGTACGCGGCGGTGCTCGCCGCGTCGCCGCCGTCGCGGACCCAGGTGGCGATCCGCCCGGCGAGGTCGTCGCGGAACCAGCCGACCGACTGCCGCGACACGTGCCGGTGTGCCCGCCAGCGGGCGAGCGGCCGCGCGTTGGCCCGGAACGCGATGTCGTCCAGAGCCTCGCTGACGACGGTGAGCAGCGGCCAGACGACGAGCACGAACGCGGCGACGGCGAGCAGCTCCCCGCCGTGCGTGGCCCAGAACGTGTCCGGGCTGCCGGTGGCGAGCAGGTCGACCAGGCGCCCGGCGTAGCCGATGAGCCACACCTCGATCGCCGCGGACAGCAGCGTGCCGGCGGCGGCCGCGGCCACCACCGGTCGCAGCGGACGGAACTCCTCGAGGAGGAACCGCCGTACCCCGGCGGCGGGGGCGCGGTCGTCAAGCGGGAACGGGTCCGTGGGGTTCTCGAACAGACGGAACACGAAGCGCCTTTCGGGCGGGGGAGACGGACGGGAGGCCGGGGTGAGCGCCGGATGCCTGCATGACCGTTCTCCTCTTCGTGTGCCTGTGCCTGTCGGCCGAACCTATCGGTGCCCGCGCGGCACCGCACCTGATTATTCGTTCTGAAGGCACGCCGGAATGGCCCGCAGCGATGCGCGGCGGACCATTCCTTGCATTTCACGGAATTGCTACGTCATTCCAATGTTCAGATGGAGATGGAATAGACGTACACGCCGACTGTTCGGTCAGCGGACGCTGAATATCAGGGCCCGGCCGGTGGCAGGCTGCCGCGCGCCACCAGGAATTCGCGCAGCGACTGCTGCTGCTCGGCGGTCATGAACTGCTGGGGGATCACCGTGTAGGGGAGCCGGCCGGTGAACAGCACCCAGAAGCCGCGGTCCTCGGTGACCTTGGTGACGTCGTCCCAGTCGAGGCTGCCGCGCTCGGTGCCGCTGCGCATCGTCACCGTGTCGTCGTTGATGTCGTAGCCGCCGTCGACCGCGAGGCCGTCGAGGCGCCGGCGGGCGGAGCGGCGCGCCCAGAACGGAAACAGCATCGACAGCACGCCGACGATCAGGATGACGGTGAAGAACGGGCTCGCGTCGAAGTCCCGGCCGCCGATCGGCACCCACAGGCCGACCAGCCCGAAGGCGATCAGCCCGAAGCCGATGTAGCGGTACTTGCGCAGGTAGACGTCGCTGAGCACGGTGGCGACCCGGGCCGCGTACGCGGGGTCTGCCGGGACGTCGAATCGGATGTGCACCCGCGGAACGATACCGCGCTGCAACGCGCGTGCCGGCTTCGGCGTTCACGGGTGTCCACCGGTGTCCACCGGTGGCGCGGACATCGAGCGTGGGGCGGACACCTCAACGGCAACCGGTGGCGAACCGGGGGCGCTCCGCCCGCCCCGGAATCTTGTTCTGGTCAGGCCGCAGGGGCCCGGCGCAAGTACCTGGGGAGATCTTTTGACGTTCGCCACGCTGAACTCCGACCGTGTCCGTCGCGTCGTTCGCCGCCTGCTGCCGATCGGAGTGCTCGCCGCGGGTGTCCTCGCCGGCGCCGGCACCGGCACCGCCGCGTTCGCCGCGGACGCCACGGCCGCGGGCCCGCAGTGCACGGTGGACGCCAAGCTCGTCCCGACCTGCGGCGTGCTGTGGGGCGCGGCCGCCGGCGGCTTCTCCGACGTGCCCCGCGACCAGGCGCTGAAGACCTTCGAGCAGAAGACCGGCCGGACCGCCGCGATCTACCACACCTACCACAAGGGCAACGAGCTCTTCCCGACCAAGGACGAGGTCGCGATGACCGCCGACCCGGCACGGCCGCGCACCCTCATGCTCAACTGGAAGGTCGCGTACGGCTCGACGTGGGCGAAGGTCGCGGCCGGCGCGCAGGACGCCCGGATCGACCGCGAGGCCGCCTACCTGAAGGCCAACTTCACCAAGCCGTTCTTCCTGGTGCTGCACCACGAGCCGGAGAACGACGTCAACCCGAAGGCCGGCTCGGGCATGACCGCGAAGGACTTCGCCGCCATGTACCGGCACACGATCCTGCGGCTGCGCGCCGCCGGCGTCACCAACGCCGTCTCGACGATCGCCTACATGAACTACGAGAAGTGGAACAACTCCCCGTGGTGGGGCGACCTGTACCCGGGCGACGACGTGATCGACTGGATCGGCGTCGACTCGTACCTCAACGCGCAGCCGAACGGCTTCCACAGCGGCGACTTCACCTCGCTGATGAACCGCACCACCGGCAACCAGAAGTCGAAGTACCCCGGCTTCTACACCTGGGCCACCACGAAGCACCCCGGCAAGCCCGTCATGGTCGCCGAGTGGGGCGTGTACGACTCGTCCGCGAAGGTCAACGGCGCCAACAAGGCCAAGACGTTCGACACCGTGCTGAAGAACCTCGCGGCGATGCCGGCGATCAAGGGCCTCGTGTACTTCGAGACCGCCCGCGACCAGTCCGGCCACGACATCCGCGTCGACGACACCCCGCAGGCGCTGACCGCGTTCAAGCGCGTCGCCGCCGACCCGCGCTTCGACGTCAAGCTCTAGGTTTTCCACAACCGCCACGTTTTCCACAGCCGCCCCGGGCCTTCGGTCCGGGGCGGCCGGCGTTTTGGCAGACTGCCCCCATGAGCGACATGCCCAGCGGGATCGTCATCCCCACCGTCGACGGTGCGCCCAGCACGTCCGCACTCGGGCGGGGCGTCGTCGCCGACGCGCTGCGGTCGGTGGCGCCCGACTGGGCCCGCGAGGCGGAGACGACGAAGAACTGGCGCGGTGAATACCTGCGCCACTTCCACCGGCTCGTCGAGGCCGGGCTGCCGTCCCGCGAGGCCGCGCTGGCCATCGCCGGCGACGGGCTCTCGTCGTTGCGGTCGCGGATGCGGTACCGGGCTGCGCCGGACGCCGACGAGCAGCCCCTGGACAGCGCGTTCGACACGCCGGCCGGCGAGCCCCTGCGGACCGCCACCGTCGCCGGGACGGGCGAGGCACGGCGCTCGCTCGTCGTGCCGTATCGCGGCGAGCGGCTCGAAGGCGACCGCCTGCTCCGGCAGCTCGACGCGTGGGTGGCCGGCGGCGTCATCGAGCCGTCGTGCGCGGAGGCGGTGCGGACCGTCGCCGCCAACCCGTCGTGGCTCACCCTCGAAGGGCGACCCGTCGTGGTGCTGGGCGCCGGGGCGGAGATGGGGCCGCTGACGGCGCTGCTGCGCTGGGGCGCCGACGTCGTCGCCGTCGACCTGCCCCGCCCCGCGATCTGGCAGCGGCTCCTGGAGACCGCGCACCGCTCCGGCGGGCGCCTGCACGTGCCCGTCGCCCAGGAGGGCGCCGACCTGGCCCAGCACGCGGGCGCGGACCTCCTGCACGACCTGCGGCGGGTCGCGGACTGGCTCGGCGAGGTCGACGGCGCGCCCGTGCTCGGCAACTACGTCTACGCCGACGGCCCGCTGAATGTCCGGGTCGCGGTCGCCGTGGACGCGCTGACCGTGCGCCTGCGGCAGGCGCGGCCCGACCTCGCGCTCGCGTTCCTCGCCACGCCGACGGACGTGTTCGCCGTGCCGGACGACGCGGTCGACGAGTCCGGCCGGCGGTATGCGACAGCCAAGGGCATCGGGCGGCTGCGCGGGCCGCTGCGGGTCCTCAGCGGCGGGCGGCTGCTCGCGCCCAACTACCCGGGCACCCTCCCGGGCATCAACGACAGCCTGGTGCCGCAGCAGGGCCCCAACTACGCCCTCGCGAAGCGGCTCCAGCGGTGGCGGGCCGCGCACGCCCGGGCGGACGGCGCCACGGTGTCGCTGACCGTCGCGCCCGCGACCCGGACCCGCAGCGTCCTGAAGAACCGCCTGCTCGCCGCCGCCTACGCGGGCGCGCACCGCTTCGGCATCGAGATCTTCGAACCGGCGACGAGCAACACCCTCATGGCCGCGCTGCTCGTCCACGACCTGCACGTCCCGCCGTCGCCGGGGACACACCCGTGGCAGGACGAGGCGTTCGCGGCGGCGCACGGCGGGCTGTGGCGGCAGCCGTACGCACCGCGCAGCGCCCTCGGCATCGCCGTCCTCTTCGGCTTCGGCACCGCCCGCGGCTGAGACCGGCGCGCGGCGACCTGCCTTGTATCCGCCCGGTATGACGACGCGGCGGTTGTAGCCTGGTTGTCCGGGCTTTCGTACGTTTGGGTGGTGGCAGGGTGTCCGACCTCGAGCGGATCGCCGCCGCCGCGGCGGGCGACGCGGGCGGGCTGGACCCGTCGCTGCTCGGCGGGTTCCTGACCGCGGTCGTCGCCGCGACCGCCGACGGCCGGCGGCTGCGCCGCCGTGAGCTGGAGGCGTGCGCGGCGTCCGGGCGACGCGCGGCCGTGCAGGGCGTGGCGCTGCGCGCGCTGGTGGACCTGTACCTGTCGGCGGCGTGGCGGCTGTGGCGCGACGCGCCGGACGTGGCCGGCGGGGACGCCGCACGGGTCCGGGGCTCCGCCCTCGCCGTGCTGCGGGCCGCCGACGACGGCGTGGCCGCGCTGGTCGAGGGGTTCCAGCTCGCCCGGGCCGACGTCATCCGGCTCCAGGAGGCCGTCAAGCACGACGTCATGGAGGCGCTCCTCGCCGGCGGCCAGCAGGCGATCGAGGCGACCGGCCCCGCCGCCGACATCGGGCTCACGCTGTCCGGGCCGGTCGCGGTGCTGGTGGTCCGCCGGCCCTCGGGCTTCGGCGGGCCGGACACGGCCGCCATCCCCGGCCGCCTCGAGCGGGCGCTGCAGGGCCGCCACGGCGACGCGCAGCCGCTCGTGCTGATCCGCTCCGGCGAAGTGGTGTGCGTGTTCGCCGCGCCCGACGCCGCGGCGGTCGCCACGGTCCGTGACGTCGTCACCCGCGAGCTGGACCGGGCCGTCCGGGGCCCGGGGCGCGCCTGGCGGGGCGCGGTCAGCAGCCCCCGGATCGGGGCCTCGGCGGTGCGGACCAGCCACGACGAGGCGCGGTATGCCCTGGACCTCGCCGACCGGCTCCGCCTGGAGCAGCCCCTCGTCGACGCGCGGGACCTCACCATCTACCGGGTGCTGCTGCAGGACCTGCCGGCCGTCCACGACCTGGTCCGCAGCACCCTCACCCCGCTCACCCGGGCCCGCGGCGGCGCCGGCCACCTGGTCGAGACCCTCGACGCGTACTACTCGACCGGGTGCGTCGCGACCGAGACGGCGGCCCGGCTGAACCTGTCGGTGCGGGCCGTCACGTACCGGCTGGCGCGCGTGGCGGAGTTGATCGGGAGGGACCCGGCCGATCCCGCCGAGCGGCTCACCCTCCACGCGGCGGTCACGGCCGCGAGACTGCTCGACTGGCCGTCGACACCCCTCGACTAGCGGTCCTCAAGCCGCTCTTTCTTGCCGGTCGTCGGCAACGTTCACCCGGCCGAATGTCCTGCGGCCGACGCAGCGGGAGGCCCGGGTCGCGGGTGACGCTTGAACCCGGACAGCTTGCTATCTGGAGGGATGGTTCATGCTCGACGTACCGATCTGGCTGTGGGCGACGTTCGGCATCGGTGTCGTCGTCATGCTCGCGGTCGACCTGCTCGCCCACCGCAAGGAACACGTGATCGGCTTCCGCGAGGCCGCCAAGTGGAGCGCGGTGTGGGTGGCGCTGTCGCTGGCCTTCGCCGGCCTCGTCTGGGCCACCCTCGGCGCGGAGGCGGGCGTGGAGTTCACGACCGCGTGGCTGCTGGAGAAGAGCCTGTCGGTCGACAACCTCTTCGTGTTCGCGCTGATCTTCGGCTACTTCGCGGTGCCCAAGCAGTACCAGCACCGCGTCCTCTTCTACGGCGTCATCGGCGCCCTCATCTTCCGGGCGATCTTCATCGCGGCCGGCGTCGCGATCATCAGCAAGTTCACGGTCGTGCTGTTCGTCTTCGCGGCGATCCTGCTGTGGAGCGCGTACAAGCTGATGAAGGACGACGAGGACGACTACGACCCGAGCACCAACATCGCCGTGCGCCTGGTGCGCAAGGTGCTGCCGGTCCAGGACGAGTACTCCGGTGCGAAGTTCTTCGTCAAGCAGGGCGTGAAGTGGGTCGCCACCCCGATGCTCGTCGTCGTGGTCGCGATCGAGGCCGCCGACCTGGTCTTCGCCGTCGACAGCGTGCCGGCGGTGCTCGCGGTCAGCGACGACACGTTCATCGTCTACTCCTCCAACGCCTTCGCGATCCTCGGCCTGCGGGCGCTGTACTTCCTGCTCGCCGGGATGCTGGACCGCTTCCGGTACCTGTCGAAGGGGCTGGCGATCATCCTCGCCTTCATCGGCGTGAAGCTGGTCCTGCAGGCCGCGCACAAGACGATCAGCACCTCCGTGCCGGAGATCCCGTCACTGGTGAGCCTGGCGGTGGTCGTGACCGTGCTGGCGGGGTCGGTGCTGCTGAGCCTGCGTCACGCGCCGGAGCCGTCCGCTTCGCCTTCGGAGCCTTCTCTGGAGGGCGGGCCGGAGGGGCCGTCGCTGGAGAAGCCGTCGGACGCCAGGAGCGACCAGATCTCGAGGTCGTGACGGATCCCCTTGTACGGGTGAACCTCCCGCAGCACGCCGTCCCGGCGCATACCGAGGCGGCGTGCTACGGCGCTGCTGGCCGTGTTGTCCGTCCGGCAGCGCCACTCGACGCGGTGGATGCCGCGGGTGTGCACCGCCCAGTCGATGAGCACCCGCACCGCCATCGTGATGAGCCCCCGCTTCTGCCCGGCCGGCTCCAGCCAGCAGCCGATCTCGCAGGTGCCGGCCTGCGCGTCGAACGCGACGAACATCGTCCCGCCGACGAGCGTCCCGTCGAGCCAGATGCCGAACAGCCGGCCGGCGTCACGTGCGGCGAGGTCCGCGTACCGCTGCAGCGTCGCCCGTGCCGTCTCAAGATCCGTGCTGACCCCGGCCCACGGGATCCACGGGTCGACGGTCTGCCTGGCGCGGTCCATGTGGGCGAGGAACTCCCCGGCCTGCCACGGCTCCAGCGGCCGTAGCTGCGCTGCTTCGGTGAGGGCGACGCTGAACATGATCCCTACGCTATCGTCCCCCGATTTTTTGTCGGGGGGTGGCGTTATGGTGACGGCGTCGGGGGGTGCTTGATGTCTGTTCGCCAGTTGCTCGATGAAGCGTTGCCCGCGGTGCTCGGGCACGTCGAGACGCCTCCGGAGATCGCCGCCGCTCCCGCGTCCTCGCCGCTCAGGCTCGCGGTCGCCGTCGCCGTGCTCGCGCGGCGGCTCGACCGGTTTCCCGAGTCCGAGTTCGACGCCCTCGTCGACACCTGGGTGGCGGCCCACGGGGCCCGGCACGTGGCACGGGCGGTGGCCGAGCTCGCCGGCCTCTACGCCGGCGCGGGCCGCACGGGCGCGACGGCGTTCGTCACCTGGTCCACGCCCGCCGGCCCGCGCCAGGCGTTCCTCCGCGACGCCTGGGCACGGTTCGCCCTGCGGCTGCGGCCACACCTTCCCGCGCCACTCACGACCACCTCCACGCCGGCGGCGCCGCTCACGGCCGAGGCTGCGGCGGTGGTGGTGGATCTCGTCGCGCTGCGGTCCGATCCGCGGCCGCTGCGGCGGGTGACGGCCTCACTGCTCGCGCCGGCCGTGACGGCCTGGGTCGACGAGGACTGCGCGACCTTCGCCGCGGCCGGCGACGAGACGATGTGCCGGCTGCTGCTGCCGTCGGTCCGCAGCCTCGACCAGCTCGACGTGCTCCTGCGGGTCGTCGCGCCGCACTGGCTGTTCTGGGACGAGCCGACGATCTCCGGCCTGGCCGCGGCGATCGGCCCCGCCATCGAGCCGCACCTCACGCACTGGCTGCGCACCGAGCCGCTGACCGCCGACGCCGTCGCGTGGACGGCGGGGATTCTCGCCACGTTCCCGACCGATTCCGCGTTCGACACTCTGGTCTCGTGCTCCGGCGAGCGCCGGGTGCGTCCGGCCCTCGCCAAGGCGATCCAGCGCTTCCCCGACCGGGCCCTGCACCGCCTCGCCGAGGCCCCCGCCACACCGACGATCGACGTGCTGCTCGCCGCGCACGTCCGCGCCGACCCCGCCCGCGCCGCCCGCCTGCTGCCGGCCCTCAGCCCACCCGCCGCCGCCCGCGTCGGGGCGATGCTGCGCGTGGAGTCCGCACCGCCGGCCGCCGTCCCGCCGATCCTGGCCACCCCACCCTGGACCACCACCGCGCCTGCGGCCCCCGTCGTCCCCGGCCTGGTCTGCCCCGACCTGCCGGCCGTCCCCGGCGGCGGCCCCTGGGCCGCGGCGAGCGCCGACGCACTGCTGGACCGGGTCGGCCCCGACGTCGCGGCATGGATGGCAGGCTGGTTCGCCCGCTCGACACAGACCCGGCCCGTCGCCGAGCAGTGGCTGCGCCGCCACCCGGCCGAGGCCGCGTCCGCGCTGATCCCACCGGCGCTGGCCCGCCCCGGCACGGCCCGCCGCGCCGCCTCCGCCGCCCTGCGGTTCCTCGTCCGAAGTGGACACACCGCCACCGTCCTCGCCGCAGCCGACCGCTACGGCCCAGCCGCCCTCGCCGGCGTCCAGGCCCTGCTCGCCGCCGACCCGCTGCACCTGCTCCCCGCCCGCATCCCCACCACCCCCGCCTGGGCCGACGCGCTGCTCCTGCCCGCCCTCCGAGTCCGCTCCACCCAGCCCGCCGCCCCGCCCCACCCCGCTGATGCGGCCCTGCCCACCGATTCGGCCAGGCCCGTCGACGCGGTCGTGCCCACCGATTCGGCCAGGCCCGTCGACGCGGTCCTGCCTGCTGATCCGGTCCTGCCGGCCGATCCGGCTCCGCCTGCCAGTTCGGCACGGTCTGTCGACGCGGTTCTGCCCGTCGACCCGGCACGGTCCGACAACTCGATCCCGCCAGCCGCCCCGGCGCGGCCTGCCGACGCGGTGCTGCCTGCCGACGCGACCCGGCACTTCGTGACGATGCTGGCCATGTCGACCCTCGACGACCCGTACGCGGGGGTTGCCGTCGTCCGGCAGGTCTGCGACCCGGGGAGCCTGGCCGAGTTCGGCTGGTCGCTCTACCAGGGCTGGCGCGCCGCTGGCAGCCCCGCGTCGCAGCGGTGGGCGTTTACGGCGCTCGGACTCATCGGCGACGACTCGACGGCGGCGCGGCTGGCCCCGCTCGCGCTCGCCTGGCCCGCCGCGGGTGAGCTGACCAACGCCCGGGTCGCCGTCGACATCCTCACCTCCCTGAGCACCGCGCCCCCCGACCTCGACTCTCCAGCGGCCGGTCCGCCGACGGCCGGCGCGCCGAGCCTTGCCGGTCCGCCGACGGCCGGCCCGCCGAGCCTTGCCGGTCCGCCGGCGGGTGTCGGGGCGCTCGGCGCGCTGCGGCAGTTGGTTCGCATCGCGGGGAGCGCTCGCGGCAAGCTGAAGGAGCACGCCGTCCGCCGGGCCGCTGAGGCCGCGGCCACCGTCGGGCTCGGTGCGGAGGAGCTCGCGGACCGCCTTGTGCCGGATCTCGACCTCCCCGCCGACGGCGCACTGACCCTCGACTACGGCCCCCGGCGCTTCACCGTCCGTCTTGACGAACAACTCCGCCCGTATGTCCTCGAAGACGCCACCCACCACCGCGGCGACCAGAGCCGTGGCGAGCCGCGTCGCCGGGAGCTGCCGAAGCCCGGGGCGCACGATGATCCGATGCTGGCGCAGGCGGCGTACGCCCGGTTCGCCGAGCTGCGCAGGGACGCCCGCACCGTCGCCGCCGAGCAGACCCGCCGCCTGGAAGTCGCCATGGTCGATCAGCGGCGGTGGTCTGCCGCCGGCTTCCGCGACAGCATCGTCGCCCACCCGTTGCTGCGTGAGCTGGCCCGCCGCCTTGTCTGGGCGACGTTCTCCGCCACCGGCGACGGCCCGGGCGGGGCGTTCCTCGCCGCGTTCCGTATCGCTGAGGACCTCACGTTCGCCGGCGTCGGCGACGAGCCCTTCGCTCTTGCCGGTGACGCTGTGGTGGGGATCGTGCACCCGGTCACCCTGGGGGAAAGGCTGGGTGACTGGGCGCGGATGTTCGCCGACTACGAGATCGTTCAGCCGTTCGCTCAGCTGGGCCGCGCCGTACACCAGCCATCCGCCGAAACGGGAGCACGGGGCGATGGGGTCGCGGTCCTTCCCGGGGAGGACCTTGCCGTGCGGCTCGGTGTGGACGGGCGGACGACCGATGCGCGCCGGCTGTACGTCCTCGACAGGCGTGGCTGGGTCCGCGCACAGGCAGGCGACGGCGGGCGCATCCGGTCGGTGACGCGGCGGGTGCCAGGCGGCTGGCTGGTGGTGGTCGACCTGGAACCTGGCGTGTTCGTCGGCCGGTCCGACGGCAGCGGCGAGCAGACCGTGACGGTCCGTGTCTTGCACGACCATCCCGGAGGGCGGCGGCCGCCGGACGGGGGCGTCGCGCGCGCCGGGAATGCTGCCGGTGTGGCCTGCGCCGCGTGTGCGGCACCGGTCGGGTTCGACGCCGTCACGTACTCGGAAGTCGCCCGCGACCTGCAGGACCTCGTGACATGACCGCAAACCCGCGACCGCCGCGGTCGGGTGTCGTGCCGGTGGGCCGGCAGGTGGATCACGCGCCGCGCAAGGCCCGCTCAGGGCTCGGGCAGGGACCTCCGTATGTGCCGCGGCGGGGTAGGGGAGACTTCAGGGCATGAACGACACCACCTTGCGCGTCGGGCTGGTCGGGTACGGCACGGCCGGCGCGGCGTTCCACGCACCACTGATCAGCACGACGCCCGGGCTGGCCCTGAGCGCGGTCGTCACCGCCAACCCGGAGCGCCGCCGCGCCGCGGCTGAGGCGTACCCCGGAGCGACGCTGCTGGCGGCGGCCGAGGAGCTGTGGGCGGCGGCCGGCGAGCTCGACGTGGTGGTGGTCGCCTCGCCGAACCGGACCCACGCACCGCTGGCCCGGGCGGCGCTGGAGGCAGGGCTGCCCGTGGTGGTCGACAAGCCGCTGACCGCGACCGCCGCTGAGGGTGAGGCGCTGGTGCGGCTCGCGGCCGAGCGGGGGCTGCTGCTCAGCGTGTACCAGAACCGGCGCTGGGACGGGGACTTCCTCACGGCCCGGCGGCTGGTGGAGTCCGGGGCGCTCGGCAGGGTGCTGCGGTTCGAGTCGAGGTTCGAGCGGTGGCGGCCGGTGCCGAAGGGTGGCTGGCGGGAGAGCGCCGACCCCGCCGAGGCCGGTGGGCTCCTGTACGACCTCGGCAGCCACCTCGTCGACCAGGCCCTGCAGCTGCTGGGTCCGGCGACCGAGGTGTACGCGGAGGTGCACACCCGCCGCGCCGGCATCGAGGTCGACGACGACGTGTTCGTGGCGCTGCGGCACGAGGGCGACGCCCGGTCGCACCTGTGGATGAGCGCGCTCGCCGCTTCGCCGGGGCCGCGGCTGCGGGTGCTGGGTGACCGCGGGGCGTACACGAAACACGGCATGGACGTGCAGGAGGACGCGCTGCGGGCGGGCCGTCTGCCGACGGAACCCGGCTGGGGCGAGGACGACCCCGCCCGCCACGGCGTGCTCACCGTCGACGGGCAGGACCAGCCGGTGGCGACCGAGCCGGGCGCGTACCAGCGCTTCTACGAGGGCCTCGTCCTCGCCCTCCGCGACGGCGCGCCGCCGCCGGTCGACCCCGCCGGCTCGATCGCGACACTCGCCGTGCTGGAGGCCGCCCGCCGCTCCGCCGACGACCGCCAGGTGGTGAAGCTGGCCTGACCCGCCCCGTGCCGCTTCTCCGTGGCGACCCTGACGCAGGCCGGCACCGCACCCAGCCTGCGGTCCGCGGACGCCACGAAGGCGGGGTGGGCTGGAGGGTGCGGTCCGTGGGCGGTGGGTTGCAGGGGTGCGGTCCGCGGACGCCACGAAGGCGGGGTGGGCTGGAGGGTGCGGTCCGTGGGCGGTGGGTTGCAGGGGTGCGGTCCGCGGACGCCACGAAGGCGGGGTGGGCTGAAGGGTGCGGTCCATGGGCGGTGAGTTGCAGGGGTGCGTCCGTGGGCGCCACGGAGTGCCGGATGGGTTGCAGGGTGTGGCCCGTGGGCGCCGCGAAGGGCCGGGTCCGTTGAAGGGTGCGGTCCGCGGCGGCGGGCGTCAGGTCGCGGCGGGGCCCGCCGGTCCCGGTCGGACGGGTCGCGGGGGTGCCGCCGTCGTGAGCGGGCCGGTGGTGGACTCGCGCTGGCGAGGCACGGCGGAGCGGCCGCCCGGGTTCCAGGGCACGGTCTTGTCGAGGATGCCGCGGGCCATGATGTACAGGCAGGCCGCCCCGTTGACGAACGACGCGACGACGTCACTCGGGTGGTGCATCCCGCGGTACATCCGCGTCAACGCCACACCGAGCGGGATGGCGACCAGCGCCCACGCGGCGGCCCGGGTGAAGGGGCGGGTGGCGGCGCGGGCCAGCAGGAACGCCAGTCCACAGTAGAGCGCGACGGCGGCGGACGTGTGCCCCGACGGGAAGCTCGACGTGGGCAGCGAGCCGTCCATGCGCTCCACCGCCGGCCGCTGCCGGTGGATCGCGAGGGTCGTGAACAGGAACACCGCCGCCTGGGCGCTCACGGCCGCGCACAGGAACAGTGGCTCGCGCCAGCGGCGCAGGAGAAGGACCAGGACGGTCGCGGCGACCGCCGTGACGGCGATGATGGCCGGTGTACTGGCGATGGTGCTGAACACGAGCGAGACGTCCGTGCGCGGGCCGGTGCGCTCCGCCGCCAAGGCACGGTTGACGCCGTCCTCGACGGTCAGCGGCCACACGCCGGGTAGCGCTCTCGTCACGAGGAGTCCGAGTCCGACGAGCAACCCGTACAGGAGCAGCACCGGCAACAGGAGACGGACGGCGACGAGTGACGCGAGGCGCATGCCGGTGCTGGTACCCGTCGATGCCGCCCGCTACTCGCTGAGCATGACGACCAGGCCGATCAGGCCTGCGATCGTGACGACGGCACCGAGGACGGCGCTGAGCATGTTCAGGCCTTTGCCGGTGCCCAGGTTCGCCTCGAGCTTGGCGACGTGCGGGGCCTTGGGGTCGTAGAGGACGGCGACCGGTGTGCCGGGCCGGAAGCGGGGCGGGTTCGCCCCGACCGGGTCCGTCGCGCGCATGGGCCGGCCTTCGCGGGTGTGGTACTGGAAGACGGGCATCCCCAGCTGGACCCCGCTGGCGGTGAGGACGGACTCCCAGCTGACGTCGACGACGACGCCGGGCACGCGGACCGCACGGGCCAGGAACCGCCGGTCGCTGCCCGAGGAGCGGACCCCCTTGACGAGGTGCACCACCCCGACGAGCAGCATCACCACGAACCCCACCATCACCATGTGCGACCACCCTCGGACCGGGCCCCGCTCGACGAGGGCAGCGTGACCCGGGCCGCGTGCAGTTCTCGTGCAAGCGCCTATCGGCGCTGCGGCGGGGTGATCCGGACCCGCTCCTGCTCCGGGCGGCGCTCGATGTCGTCCAGCTGGGCGCTGACCGTGGCGCGCAGCTCGTCGTAGTCGTCGAACGAGTAGTCGCCGAACAGCGTGTAGCCGGCCCACATCAGGTTGGCGCACACCTGCGGCGGCACCTTGCCCGTGGCCGCGCCCATGCCGACGAGCGCTACCGACGTGATGCTGCCGGGCTCGGCCGCGTTCTGCATGTGGATCGCCTGGAACGCCGCCGCGCACGCGAGGGCCACGTTGAGCGTCTCGCGGACGTTCTGCACCGACTGCGTCATCGTCGGGGTGGAGATGAGGAACCTGGGGGTGGCGGCGCCGGACGGGACACACACCGCGCTGCCGATCGGCAACGTGCCGGCGAACCCGTCGCGGATGGCCCGCTGCACCCGCAGCTGGATGCCGGCGCCGAGGTGCCGCTTGACGACGGCGTCGACGCCGCCGTCCATACTGCCCTGCGAGTTTGTCGGGCTGACCCAGGCGTCGACCCGCTGGTTGAGGATCGAGCCCTTGACGATCTCGACTTCGGGATTGTCCTGGAACGCCGACCGCCAGGCCTGCACGACCTTGGCGTTGACGTCGCTGAGGACCACCTTGAGCTGCGTGTTGGTGGCGCTTTCGGGCATGGCTCGCTCCGATCGGACTTCGGCTGTGGCTTCGGTTTCCGCCGGGACCGTACCGGGTGCGCTTCGGCGGAAAAAATGTCAGAGGTCGGTGTTAGTCTCCGGGCGTTTTCGGGGCCTGGCCCCATCGACGGCGACCTGGGGGCATCATGAGCGACGACGAGTTGGGCCTTGCCGAGCTGTTCAGCGGCGGCGGCGAGCCGTGGCTGCCGCTGCTGAAGCCGGTCATCGAGGCGCAGCCGGCCGCGGCCTCGTTCATCGGCCCGGGCCGCAGCCCGAAGGTCGTGCCCGTGCGGGAGCTGACGTTCCAGGCGCTGAAGCCCAACCCTCCGCACAAGTGGAAGGTCGTCGTCTTCGGGCAGAATCCTTACCCACGGCCGGAGAGCGCCACCGGCATCGCCATGTTCGACAACACGTTCCACGACTGGGACGACAGCCAGTTCGGCAAGGTCATCTCCATCCGCTGCATCATCAAGGCAGCGGCGATGTGGAAGCACGGCATCCCGAAGAAGACCCCGATCGCCGACATCCGCAAGCTGCTGCGCGAGCACGACACCGTGCAGCCGCCCGAGTGGTTCCAGGCGATGCTCACCCAGGGCGTCCTGCTGCTCAACGCGTCCCTGACCGCGAGCAGCGACGGCGCGATGGCCACCGACCAGCACACCGCGTTCTGGCGTCCCGTCGTCGAGCGGCTCGTCGAGGAGATCCTCAAGGCCAAGCAGGACGCCGACGAGCCCGACCGCAGCGTCGTCTTCGCCTGGTGGGGCGCGCACGCCCGCAGCCTGAAGAGCGTCGTGCAGCGCCTCGAGAAGCGCTACCCGGGCGTGCGGGTCCGCCACATCGACCACGCCAACCCGGCCGCCCAGGGCGACATCTTCTGCGACGGCGAGCACTTCGCCACCGTCAACGCGGCGCTCGACGACCTCGGCGCCGACGAGGTCGACTGGCTGCCGAGCAAGGGGTGGAATGCGTCGGCCGCCGCCGCCGACCGCATGGGTGCCTTCATCGCGTCCACAATGGAGCTGCACCAGCTCTACCTGGAGCGGCTCGCCAGCGTCAAGGACGAGGGCCTCGCCCTCCCCGCCATCACCGGCGTCTTCGACACGCCGCTCATGGACTTCCGCGAGGCGATCGCCCCCGCCGCGAAGGTCCTCGCCGGCCTCGACTGGCACGTCGAGCAGTCGCACCAGTTCGGCACGTCCCGCGCCGACACCGACGGCCTGTCCGCCGACGAGGTCGCCGCCCTCTACCTGTACACCTGCGAGTCCGCCTTCTACCGGCAGATCAACGCCAGCCTGCGCAGCCCCGACCGCTCCCGTGTCGTGCCCTACCTGCCGTATCTGCGCCTGCTGTTCTCCGCCGTCTCGCGCCTGCCCGCCCGCACCGAGCCCCTGTGGCGCGGCGTGTCGATGGACCTGCGCGCGCAGTACCCGGCCGGCCAGACCGTCACCTGGTGGGGCGTCTCCTCATGTACGTCGAAGCTCAGCGTCGCCGAGTCGTTCCTGGGCCGCCGCGGCAAGCGCACCCTCTTCGAGGTCCACCCCACCCGCGCCGTCGGCATCCGCCGGTTCTCCGCCTTCACCGGCGAGGAGGAGTTCATCCTGACCCCGGGCACGCAACTCCAGGTGACCGACGTGCACGCGGACCGCGGCGGCCTGTGCACCATCCGCCTGACCGAGCTCGCAAACCAGCACCAGGTCAGCTGACCCCCGGGCCCTCCCGCCCCACGCGACTCGGGCGGCGCGGCCTGGGGTGTGGCTTGAGCGGCACGACTTGAGCGGTGCGGCACGGCGTGAGCGGGTGCGGCCTGCGCGGCGGGGTGTGCCTTGAAGGGAGGCGGTCTGCGCGGCACGACTTGAGCGGTGCGACTTGAGCGGTGCGACCTGAGCGGTGCGGCATTGGCGGCGCGGTGCGGCTTGGGTCAGCGCGGCGCATTGCGGTCCTGAGCGGTGTTGTTCCTGGACGGTGCGGCTTGAGCGGTGCGGGGCGGTCTGGTCGGTGTGGCCTGGGCGGCACGGTCCTGAGTGTTGTGGCTGGGGCAGTGTGGCCTGGGTGGTGTGGTTTGGGCGGCGTGGCTTGGGTGGCGCGGTTCTGAGTGGTGTCGCCTGGGCGGGTCCGGTCTGGGCGATGTAGCCAGGGACGGCGGGCGCATGGTTCGGGTCGCGTCTGCTGTCCCTGGCGCCGCGCTGGGTGTGAGGTTCGCGCACGACACCGGACCGGCCAAGTTCCCCCGGAGCGGCGCCGGACATTCGCGGGGATGGTCATGAGGTGGCCATGTCGGGGCTTGGCTGGAACGTCGATCGCAGCGAGTCGACGCTGCGGGCGGCGGGGTGGTTCGGAACGTGTGGCTGGCGTTCGTCCGGTGTTTCGGAAGGCGTTGGCGGGGTGGCGCAGAGTGGGGCGACGGGCGGATCCAACTCTGGGGAGGGTTCATGGTCACTCGGCGTCAGGTGCTCACCACGACGGCGGTCTCGGCCGGGGCGGTGGTGTTGCCGTTGACGGCGGCGGACCCGGCCGTGGCGCACGGTGGGTCGTTGCCGGGGCACGCGGGGGTGTTCGCGCTGGGGGTGGCGAGCGGCGATCCGCTGCCCGACGGGGTGATCCTGTGGACCCGGCTGCTGCGGGCGGCAGGGCCGCCGGCGGCGCGGCCGGTCAGGGTCGACTGGCAGGTGGCGTCGGACGAGCGGTTCCGTGATGTGGTGCGGTCGGGGCACACGGTCGCCGTGCCGCAGTTGGGGCATTCGGTGCACGTGGACGCCCGGGGGTTGCGGCCGGGGCGTGAGTACTTCTACCGGTTCCGGGCGCTGGGGGAGCTGAGCCCGGTCGGGCGGACGAAGACCGCGCCGGCGCCGTCGGCGGACCGGGGTGGGCTGCGGTTCGGGATCGTCAACTGCCAGGACTTCCAGAACGGCTACTGGCCGGCCTACGCGGGGCTGGCCGCCGAGGACTTCGACGTGGTGCTGCACCTCGGGGACTACATCTATGAGTACGACCCGCACAGCGCGTACGCGGACCGGCAGCACACGACGCCGGCCACGCCCGGGCTCGACCAGCTGCGGACGCTCGACGACTACCGGGCCCGGCACGCGCAGTACAAGAGTGACCCGCTGCTGCAGGCGGCGCATGCCGCGTTCCCGTGGATCGTGACGTGGGACGACCACGAGACGGAGAACAACTACGCGTCGCTGACGGACGAGATCGACGACACGGGCGGGCAGCACCAGTCGCCGGAGGTGTTCGCGCGGCAGCGGGCGGCGGCGTACCAGGCGTACTACGAGCACATGCCGATCCGGGCGAACCTGAAGCCCGGCAGCGCCGACCTGCGGATCTTCCGGCGGTTCGACTTCGGGCGGCTGGCGCGGATCAACGTGCTCGACACGCGGCAGTACCGCACGGACCAGCCGGGCGGGTTCCCGGGCGACTTCGGGCTGCCGGGGGCGGGGACCGCGAACACGGGCGGGACGCTGACGGGTGAGGACCAGGAGCGGTGGCTGGCCAGGGGGCTGGACCACTCGCCGGCGCGGTGGAACGTCATCGCCCAGCAGGTCATGATGAGCCGCGTCAAGTTCCCGAACCCGACCGGCGGGGTGCCGCCGATCGTGGCGAACCTC
Organism: Dactylosporangium sp. NPDC050588; assembly: GCF_040654975.1. Classification (NCBI taxonomy): domain Bacteria; kingdom Bacillati; phylum Actinomycetota; class Actinomycetes; order Micromonosporales; family Micromonosporaceae; genus Dactylosporangium; species Dactylosporangium sp. NPDC050588. The sequence continues at coordinate 20,612 of NZ_JBFAJA010000030.1, forward strand.
GACCAGTGGGACGGGTACGCCCCGCAGCGCGACCGGCTGCTGCGGCACCTCGTCGACGCGAAGGTCGCCAACCCGGTCGTGCTCGCCGGTGACATCCACTCGACCTGGCTCAGCGAGCTCAAGCTGGACTTCGACCGGCCCGAGCAGCCGTCGGTGGCGGTCGAGCTGACCGCGACGTCGATCAGCTCGGACTTCCCGATCGCGTTCGACGGGCCGCTCAAGGCGGTCAACCCGGCGCTCAACCCGCACGTGCGCTACTTCGACGGTTCGAAGCGTGGCTACCTGCGGTGTGAGCTCGACCGGTACGGCTGGCGCACCGACGCCCGCACGGTGGACACGATCGCGAGCCGGACGGCACCGGTGAGCACCAGCGCGTCGTACGTCATCGAGGCCGGCACCTCGACCCTGCAGAAGGCCTGACCCGAGGGCCTGTCATGGAGGCCTGACCCGAGGGCCTGTCATGGAGGCCTGACGCAAATGGGCCACAAGGCATGGCGCGTGACCGGGAGGACCGGTCACGCGCCGTGGTAGAAGAAGCCGCCCAGGCCGACGGTGAAGGTGAGCAGGGCGTAGGCGGCGTGCTCGACGGAGACCACGAACAGGGAGCGGGTCTGCTGGTAGCGGCGGGCGAACAGCCAGCCACCCGCCAGGGTCAGCACGACCGCGAGGACGTTGCCGAAGATGATGTGCGCGAAGCCGAACGCGAGCGCGCCGGCGAGCGCGGCGGCGGCCGGTGAGGGGAACAGCGGTGCGTACCGGTGCAGCAGGAACGCCCGGTAGAGCAGCTCCTGCGGGTAGACGGAGGCGAGCGGGTAGAACACGACGATCGCGGCCCACAGCAGCGGCCGCTCGCGGGGCAGGTCGAACAGCCGGTCCGGGGCGAGCCACGCGACCAGGCCGGTCATCGCCACGGCGGTCGCGCACCAGAGCGCCAGCATCGGCCGCCAGACGTCCCGGGCCGGCAGCGCGCCGGGGCGCCACAGGTCGCGGCGGTCGAAGCCGGGCTGCCGCCGCAGGTAGAGCACGGCGACGACGGCGAGCAGCACCAGGACGGGGATCGGGCCGCCGGGCGGTGCCGCCACGGCGTACACCGCGATGAGCACGAAGAACACGAGCCCGAACTCGGCGGCGAGCCGGACCCGCATCAGGCGGCGCCAGGGGCACGGCGGACGCTCCAGTCGAAGGTGCCCTGGCACACCACGACGCCGGCCTCGTCGGTGATGTCGGCGGTGGTGGCGATCCGGACCCGGTTGGCGACGCCGATGAACACCTCGGCGAGGGTCTCGCGGGCGTCGGGGTCGAGCCGGCAGGTGGCGGTCAGGTGCCCGCGGGCCGGCGCGAGGAAGCGCATGGTCGCGGCGGCGCCGAGCGGGAGGACGCCCTGGACCGCGTCGGGGGTCGGGCACGCGGAGATGATCGCGGCGAGGCCGGCCGCGTCGGCAAGGGTGACGAGGCCGCTGGAGTGCAGCGAGCCGATGACGTTGGCGAGGGCCGGCGGCGCCGTCACCGTGACCACGCCGACGCCGTTGACGGCGCGCACGACCTCGAGTCCCACGGTGCGGTGCGCCGGGATGGGGTCCAGCAGCGACCTGGCCAGCGCGGTGGCGTCCATTCCGCGACGGTGCGACGTCAAGATGACGGCCGTGTCACGCCCGCACCACGGCCGGGTGACGGTCAGCAGGCCGTGTCGCGCGGGAACGGCCAGAACCGGATCGCGGCCTCCACCAAGGTGGCGCTGGTGGGGTGCAGCTCGAACGCGACCACCCGGCCGGACGCCGGTCGCGTGGCGCAGAGCGGCTCGGCGGTGGCGACGGTCCAGCCGTTCGCGGCCAGCAGGTCGGCGTGCCGGGCCCGGACGTCGGCCCAGCCGGTGCCGGCGGCGAGGGCGCGCTCGACCGTCACCGACCCGCGCGTCTCCTCGCCGGGGTCGCACGGGTTGCTCCGGTGCCGGGTGGTGATCTCGGTGCCCGGCACGTCGGCGGTCAGGACCGGGTCGCCGGCGAGCAGGTCGAGCAGCTCCGGCGGCGCCGTCCGGCAGCCGGCCCCGGGCGAGTAGGTGGGGACCGCGCAGGCGGCACACAGGACGCCCAGCACGATCAGCCGGCGACCCAAGGGCTGACCCCCATCTTGCCGGTGTTGCCGGGGTCGGTCGACAGCGTCAGCGTGTGCCGCGCCTGACCCGGGGCGGCCGCCACGGAGATGTACTCGCCCTTGGCGACGGTCGCCGCGTCGGTGGTGAGGTTGCGCCACACCAGGACCGCGACGGCGGTCCCGCCGGGCGGCACGTCGAGGCGCTTCGGGCGGACGCCGTCGTAGCGCTCGATCGTCGCGACGTTGGCGGTGCCGTCGAGCACCGCGACGTCGAGCGGCCGCTGCCCGGCGTCGAGGACGGCGATGTCGGGGTAGCCGTTCAGGGTGTACACGGTCGTGCCGCAGTTGCGCAGCGTCACCCCGACCGCGCGCAGCCCCATCGCCGCGTCGACCTCCCCGACGGACAGCGCCACCCCGGCGGCGTCGCACGTCGGCGCGGGTGTCGGCACCGGCGTCGGCGTCAGGGATGGCGACGCCGACCCGATCGCCGGGATCGACACGTCGGGCCGGGCCGCGGGCGGGTGGGCCGGCGTCGTGCCGCACCCGGCCAGCGCCGCCACCGTCACCGCCACCGTCGTCAGCCGTCGTGCGCTCATCCCGCCGATCATGCCGTACCGCCGCGACCGCCGCCGACCCGCGCCGGTCCCTGCACAAGGCCCTCACAAGGCCCTCACAAAGGCCCTTGCGCCGGCATGGAACGATCCGGCCCGTGACCGACGACGACCTCTTCAGCCGCCACGACGCGGCATCCGCCCTGGTCCCCGCGGTGTTCGGCGACGGCGACGGGGCGAAGGCCCGCGCCCGTGTCCGGGCGGTCCTGAAGGCGCTCGGCGCCAAGATCAAGGGCGACCCGCCGCAGGCCGGGGACGGCCCGCCGTACCTCCTCGTCGTGCACACCAGCGACTACAACTACGAGAGCACGGTCTACGCGGTGCCGGACGACGCGGTCCCGCCGGCCGTGCGCGAGGCGCTGCGGGTGGTGCCGGAGTGCTTCGCCGCCCCCGACGACGCGTACCTGGCGTGCTGGGGCGGCATCCTGCGGCTCCTGGCGGTGTGGGGGCTCGACGGCCTCACCGCGGCCGCGTTCCACGACGTGATGGTCGAGGACTTCGGCGCCGCGCACGGGCACCGCGACCTGCCGGACCTGGCGGAGATCACCGCGCTCGGCGGCTCCTGGCGGGCGCACGAGGTGGCCCGCCTCGACCAGGGCGGCACGACACGCGTCGACGCGTCGGCGCCCTGGCTCGGGCACCGCTACCGGGAGTTGTACCTGTTCCGCCAGAGCATGTGAGTCACCGGCCGTTCAAGGAGGCGCCGGCGGCCACGCTCATCGCCGACCGGACGAACGCCGCCACGGCCGGTGAACGGGAGTCCCGCGGCCACGCCACCACCAGGGTGTTGGGCCCGAGGCCGTCGACGGGCCGGTACGCGATCTCGGGCCGCGGGTGCCGGCGGGCCACCGACTCCGGCGGGAACCACACCATGCCGCCCAGCGCGACCAGGTTGAAGATCTGCGCCAGATCCAACCTGGACGCAGGAAGCGCGCCGGGTGCGCAGCGGGCCGGCTGGTCGCCGCCGAGGTCGGCCGGCGCGCCGTCGGGCAGGACCCGGCCGGCCAGATCCGCCAGGCACAGCCGCGACCGGGCCGCCAGGGGGTCGTCCGCCGGCAGCGCGACGAGCCGGGGCTCGGTCAGCAGCGGCTCGCGGTCCAGACCCCGGTCGTCGAACGGCAGCGGCAGCAGCGCCACGTCCGCGCTGCCCTCCCGGAGCGCCGGCGCCTGCTCGCCCTTGCCGCCCATCAGCAGCTCGACGGGCGGCGCCACCGCCCCGTCCCCGAACGACGCCTGGAACGCGGCGAGGATCCCCGGCAGCAGCCCGGCGTCGTAGTCGGCCTTCAGCGCGACCCGCAGCCCCGGCTCCGGCTGCCCCGCGTGCCGGGCCTGCCGTCGTTCATGGACAACCTGCTCGACCAGGCCGCGTCGCTGCGCGACCAGGGTGTGCTGCGCTCCACGCTCGCCGGGGACCTGGCCGTCCCGACCTGTGCGACCCGCGACATCGCCGCCGTCGCCGCCCGCCTGCTGCTCGACCGCGCCTGGACCGGCACCGGCAGCGTCGCCGTCCTGGGCCCCGAGGACCTGTCGTTCACCGACATGGCCCGGATCCTGTCCGACGTCCTCGGCCGCCCCGTCCGCTACGAGCGCACCCCACCGGACGCGTTCAAGGCCGTCCTCCTCGGCCACGGCGCGTCGGAGCCGATGGCCCAGGCGATGGTCGACATGTTCCTCGCCAAGGACGCCGGCCTCGACAACGCCGAACCCCGCACCCCGGCCACCGCCACCCCGACCACCTTCCGCCAGTGGTGCGAGGAGGTCCTGAAGCCTGCCCTGGAGAGCTGAGCGGTCACTGGGCGGCGGCGGTGGCCGGGGCGTGCGCGAGGACGGCGGCCGCCGCGACGGTGGCGGTGACGGCGGTGACGGCGACCGGCGCCCAGCCGGTGCGGACGTCGTCGCCGAAGAGGAGGACGCCGGCGGCGGAGGGGACGATGACCTCGACGATCCAGAGCAGGGCGGTGACGGGCCCGACCTGGCCGTGTTCGAGGGCGTGGGCGTACAGGAGCATGCCCGTCACCCCGAAGACGGCCAGGGCCCACACGAGCGGCTCCAGCAGGAACGCGCCGGAGAAGCCGACGGCCCGGGCGCAGAGGGCGGCGCCGCCGAAGGCGAGGCCGGCGACGGCGCCGGCGAGGTTCGGGGCACCGCGCCGGGCGGCGGCCCAGCCGGCGAGGGCGACGGGGACCGTGGCCAGGGCCAGGGCGAGCCGGATGGCGGTGGGCGGCGCCGCCGGGACCTGCGGGCCGGCCGCGGCCGCGAGGGCGGCGAGCGCCACGACGGTGACCGCGACCGCCGCCACGTCCCGCCCGCGGAGGCGGGCCTTGAGCATGACCCGGGCCGCGACGACCGTGACGGCGAGCGAACCGGCGAGCACCGCCTGCACCTGGTACACCGGCAGCACCCGCAACGCGGCGAGGGACAGCAGCCAGGAGACGAGGTCCAGGCAGATGCCGGTCAGGTAGGCCGGGGCGCGCAGGGTCTGCAGCATGCCCGGGGAGCGCCGGGCGCCGGAGGCCTGCAGCACCGACGCGACGCCGTAGCCGAAGGCCGCGGCGAGCGCCAGGAGCAGGCTCATGAGCGGTTGAGCAGACGGCCGATCACGGGCAGCTCGGAGACGCCTTCCGCCCCGGCGACCGCGACGCCCTGCGCGGCCAGCTCGGTGCCGCTGAGCAGCAGGTACCTGGGGCGCCACAGCGGCTGGTACTTCTCGTTGAAGTGCCACAGCGACTCGATCTGCATGCTGCCGGAGAAGCGGTGCAGCAGCCGGCGCTGCAGGTCGTTGAGGTGCCCCTCGCCGCGCTCGCCGGCCAGCACCTGGCGCATGACGGCGAAGTTGAGGCCGAGGCCCCACGAGCCCAGCGAGCGGAGCCGCTCGATGGTCTCGACGATGATGAAGTCGGTGAGGCCGTTGGGCAGGTCCGGGTCGGTGCCGCGGCGCATCACGTCCAGGGACCAGCCGGCGATGTCGGCGGCCGGGATCCAGTGGCAGAAGCCGGCGGCGCGGCCGTCGGGGCCGTAGGCGACGGCGAGGAGCAGCCCGGTGTCCCGCGGGTCGAACAGCCGCGACAGCGTCATCGAGAAGCCGCGCTCGACGTCGCCGCGGCGGCTCTGCGTCATCAGCGCCCGCAGCTCCTCGCGCAGGCCGTCGGGGAGCGCGGCGGGGTCGTGGAAGCGGACGGTGAAGCCGGCCCGGCGGACCCGGTTGCAGGCGCCGCGCAGCCCCTTCATCGCCCGCCCGTCGAGGGTGAACGCGCCGCAGTCGACGATCGCCTCGTCGCCCAGGTAGACGGGGCGCAGGCCGGCGCAGCGGTAGACCGGCAGCCAGCCCTCGGCGGCGCCGACGACGCTCACCGGCCAGCCGTGCCCGTCGGCGAACGCCGTGAACTCCGCCCACGCCGCCGTCCACTGCTCGGGCGGCCCGATCGGGTCGGGGGAGACGAGGCACACGCCGTCGCGGACCGCGTAGGCGACGACGCAGTCGCCGGTGAAGAACCACGACTTGTCGTCGCGCAGCGCGAAGTAGGCGAGCGTGTCGCCGCCGTGCTCGGCCACGATCCGGCGGGCCCGTTCCAGGTCCGCCCGGTGCTCCGCGGCGCTCGGCGGCCGGTGCAGCCGGGGTTGTACGAGCATCCACCCCACCAGCAGGAGCAGGCTGAGCCCGGCCGCGTACAGGGCGGGCGCCAGCAACGGCACGGCCGCCGGCAGCGGCACGACCCGGTCGCCGACGAGCCGGTCGGCGACGGCGCGGGCGGTCAGCCCGGCGTCGTGCCCGGGCCCGGCGCGGCCCCGCTCACCGGCGGCGAGGACCAGCGCCGCCGACACCGCCGCGACGAGCAGCCCGCCGGCGAGCAGCGCCACCGTGGCCCGCCGGACCTGCCGGCTCCCGGGCCGGGACGGGAACGCGCCCCGGTGCCACACCAGCCACCCGGCGACCACCACGGCGAGGGCCGCCTCCTCGACGTCGATGCCCTTCACCACGTGCAGGACCGCGGTCGCCGCGAGCAGCAGCACGGTGGCCGTCCAGGCGAGCCGCCGCCCGCGCCGCAGGCCCCAGGCGAGCAGCAGCAGCGCGGTGCCGGAGAAGACGACCGTTGCCGCCGCCGCCTGCGGTACCTCCACCGGCAGCCGCTCCAGGAGCGCCGCGAGCCGCCCCCGCAGGGGTGTCGTCAGCGCCGACACCAGGCTCAGCACCGCGACGGCGGCGACCGCCCACGCGGCCACGCGCCGGGTCCGCTCGTCCCTGACCCGCTGGTCGAGCCCGGTGTGGTGCAGCGGCCAGCCCGCCGCGCCCGGCAGGCTCGCCACGACCCTCGGCGTGCCCGGCGGCACGCCGGTGGCGGGCCGGCGGCGGGCGGCGAGCCGCTCGAGGCGGGCCTGCCCGCCGCCGTCGGACTCGCCGACGACCAGGTCGACCTGGATGTCGCGCCCGGCGGTCACCTCGACCCAGGAGCGGCGCAGGACCGGGGCGAAGACCGGCGGCAGGAACCACCGGGCCGGCCGGGCCTCGACGCACCGCACGCCGCAGCCGCTGTTGGCGTAGAACCCGCCGGGGACCGCGGCCAGCTCCGGCTGGTGGGTGTGGCCGGTGACGAGCCCGGCGAGCCCGTCGGCGCACAGCGACGCCGCGACCGCCCGCGGCGTGCCGTTGAGGTGCATGCCGCGGGGGCCGAGCCGGCTGCCGGCCATGGCCGTGTAGAGGACCCGGGACGTCAGGACGGCGAGCAGCACCAGCAGCGCCGCCTGCGCGATCAGTCCCGCGCCGGCCAGCGCCGTCCATCTGGGCAGCCGCCCCAGCACGCTGGAGTGCGTCAGCAGCTCCGGTACGCGCAGCAGCACCGCCGCGAGCAGCGGCAGCAGCAGCCACCAGGCACGCGGGCCGAGCCTGCGGTACACGAGCCGCGACGCGACGTACTGCCCGATGGCGTTGGGATCGGCGATCGCGGTGAGGTCCGCGAGCAGCGGGGTGTGCCGGACCTCGGGCAGCACCTCCTGCACGATGTGCTGCCCGAGGGGCGAGTCGAGCGGGTTGCGCGGGTCGCGCAGCGCGTTGGCGGGGTCGTAGGCGTGGCCGTGCTCGACCCGCACGACCCTGCGCCCGGCGGGCGTCTCGACGTCCAGCTCCACGGCCAGGGCGCAGCGGGCGCCGGCCTGCCGGGCGAACGTCTTCGCGGACACGCCGTCCCAGGCGATCGCCGCGTCGTGGTTGCCGACGACCACGACCACCTGCCGGCCGGGCGCCGCCGCGAACGCCCGCAGCGCCCCGGTCAGCCGCGGGTGCGCGTCCAGGGCGGCCTCGACGGTGCCGCCGGGCTCGCCCCACAGCTCGATCACGTCGCCGTTGAGCACGACCGCGCCCGGGCCGTCACCCCATCCGTCGAGACGGTCCGCGAGGTCGCGCTCGATCTGGGCGGACGCGTCGGTCGGGTGCGGCGCGAGGTGCAGGTCGCCGCAGACGAGCGCCTTCGCCCCCGGCGGCAGCGGCACCGTGATCAGGTCCGGCACCGCGTCGTCGGCCGCCTCGACACCGTCGGCCGCCTCGACGAACTCCGCGCCGGCCGACCCGTCGTCGAACTCCTGATCAGGCGACTCGTCAGCGTCGGGCGCGGCGGCGTCGGGCGCGGCGGCGGTCACGCCGGCAGGGTCAGGCAGGCGACCCGGGGCCCGGCGTCGCCGGCCTGCCCGTCAGCGGTCTTCGTCGCCGTCGCGTGGATGACCAGGGACCTCGGCGCCGGGTCGAACGTCCACGGGTGGGTGGCGACCGCCGACCCCCGGCCGTCGGCGCGGGTCGTCACGTCGAGCCACACCTCGTTCTGCGGGTTCGCGTACGAGGGGTCGGCCTTCATCGGGGTGGCCGGCGTCTCCGGTGGCGTCACCGGCGGCGACGCCGTTTGCGGCGGCGACACCGGCCCGGGCGGCGACGGTGCGTTGGGCTTCGAGCCCGGCGGGTGCTGGTGCTCGTAGTGCGGCCCGGCGGCGTCGGGTGTCGCGCCGCACGGGTTCGTGTGCAGGTGGACGCCGTAGGTGCGGTTCGGCAGCAGCCCGGCGACGGTGAACCAGACCCGACTGTCCGACGACGTCTCGGTGATGCTGAGGGTGGCGACCGCCCCGTCCGGGACGAGCGCCGGGTCGTACGTGATGGCGGTCGCGCCCGGTGTGTAGGGGGCGAACGTGCCGGTCGCCGACGACACCCGCGGCGACGGGGCCGGCGCGGCGCCGCCGGCGGAGCTGGTGCACCCGCCCGCGAGGGCGACGCACACGAACGGCAGGATCTTGGTGACGCTGTGCATGGCCTCAGCGTCGTCCGGGCCGGGGTGCCGGATATGCCAACTGCGCCCGTTTCACCCCATCAGTCAGTATTGGCCGGGAGGCGTACCTCCACGGGCGGACCGCCACCTCGCCGGTCGGTGGCGGTCATGATGCCCGGGTGCGGACGATGGGCCTGGGGCCTACTTGACGGCCATCGCGCCGTACATGGAGACCTCGGCGGGCGTCGGGTGCCCGGCGGCCTCGGGGCGCCACTCGCTGATCGGCACGATGCCCGGCTCGACCAGCCGCAGCCCGTCGAAGAACCGCGCGAACGTGTCCCGGTCCCGCGGCCAGGCATCCACCAGGCCCCGCGCGAGGAGCTGGTCGTACATGGCGGCGACGGACGGCTCGACGAAGTCCTTCGTGGAGTTCGTCGCGACGAGGTAGCTGCCCGCCGGGACGGCCGCGAGCAGCTCCGTCACGACCTTCCGCGCGTGCTCGTCGTCGCGGATGAAGTGCAGCACCGCGTACAGCAGGATCCCCACCGGCTCGCCGAGGTCGAGCGTCGCGGCCACCTCGGGCGAGCCGAGGATCGCGGCCGGTTCGTTGAGGTCCGCGTCGACGTAGTTGGTGATGCCCTCCGCGGAGCCGATCAGCAGCGCGCGGGCGTGGGCGAGCACCATCGGGTCGTTGTCGACGTAGACGACCCGGGTCTCCGGCGCGATCGCCTGCGCGACCTCGTGCGTGTTGTGCGGCGCGGGCAGGCCGGTGCCGATGTCCAGGAACTGCCGGATCCCGGCCTCGCGGGCGAGGAAGCGGATCGTGCGGTTGTGGAACGCGCGGCCCTCCTGCGCGGCGGTGCGGATCGCGGGGTATGCGCCGGCGATCCGGTCGCCGGAGTCCCGGTCGACCTGGAAGTGGTCCTTGCCGCCGAGCCAGTAGTTCCACCGGCGAGCGGGCGACACGGCGCCGGCGTCGAGGCGCGGGTCGGGCTGTGGCTGGTCGGGGTGCACGGCGGGAGCCTCCAGACGGCAGTCGATACGGCGGCATCGTAGCGGGCTTGACACCGATCGCGCATCGCCCGGCTGCTCGCCGAGCGGGGCATGACGCTGACCGACCTCGCGACGAAGGTGGGCATCACGCTCGCGAACCTGTCGGTGCTGAAGAACGGGCACGCGAAGGCGATCCGCTTCACCACGCTGACCGCACTCTGCGAGGTCCTGTCGTGCCAGCCGAGTGATCTGTCCACCGTGCGGATCAGTGAGCAAAGCGAATGATAAGGAAACCGAACGGTGCCCTTGAGGTGCGGAGAGTGACCCTGAGAGCGCTCTCTCCATAGCGTGGTCGGTGATCAGTCCCCAGACCTTTCGGGAGCATCTGTGCGCACCTCCACCCGGCGCCGGCTGACGGTGATCGCGACCGCCCTCGCGCTCGCCGTCGCCGGTCTGGTCGCCACCACCCTGCACGACACACCCGAGGCGTCCGCCGGCATCGGCAACCTCACGTGGTCGGACGAGTTCAGCGGCCCTTCGGGCGCCGCGCCGGACGCGTCGAAGTGGAAGCACGACGTCGGCGGCGGCGGCTTCGGCAACAACGAGCTGCAGTACTACACCGACGGCGCGGCCAACTCGGCGCTCGACGGCGCCGGCCACCTCGTCATCACCGCCCGCAAGGAGAACCCCGGCAACTACAGCTGCTGGTACGGGCGCTGCACGTACACCTCCTCCCGGCTGCTGACCGCGGGCAAGTTCACGCAGAAGTACGGCCGCTTCGAGGCGCGCATCAAGATCCCGCGCGGCCAGGGCCTGTGGCCGGCGTTCTGGATGCTGGGCGACGACATCGGCACCAACCCCGTGGCCCAACAGCGGCGAGATCGACATCATGGAGAACGTCGGCAAGGAGCCCGGCACCGTCCACGGCACGCTGCACGGCCCCGGCTACTCCGGCGGCAACCCGCTCACCGGCTCCACCGTGCTGTCCGGCGGCCGCGCGCTCGCCGACGACTTCCACACCTTCTCCGTCGACTGGGCGCCCGACTCGGTCACCTGGTACCTCGACGGGGCCCAGTACTTCCGCCAGACCCCGGCCGACACCCGCGGCAACAAGTGGGTCTACGACCACCCGTTCTTCATGCTGCTCAACGTCGCCGTCGGCGGCAACTGGCCCGGCTCGCCCGACGGCGGCACCACCTTCCCGCAGACGATGACGGTCGACTACGTGCGGGTTTACGCGTACACCACCGGCGGCGGCACCACGACCCCGCCGCCCGCCACCGGCAACCGCATCACGGGCATCGGCGGCAAGTGCGTCGACGTCAACGCGGCCAACACCGCCAACGGCACGCAGGTCCAGCTCTGGGACTGCAACGGCACCGGCGCGCAGAAGTGGTCCCGCCCCGGTGACGGCACGATCCGCGCCCTCGGCAAGTGCCTGGACGTCAACGCGGCCAGCTCCGCCAACGGCACCAAGGTCCAGCTGTGGGACTGCAACGGCACCGCCGCGCAGAAGTGGACCGCGAACGCCGACGGCACGGTCCGCGCCCTCGGCAAGTGCCTGGACGCCAAGGACGTCTCCTCGGCCAACGGCACCCCGCTGCAGATCTGGGACTGCGCCGCCAGCACCAATCAGCGGTGGACCTTCGCGTAACGCCCGCCCGCCTCAGGCCGCCCGGTCCCCGGGCCGGGCGGCCTGCCCGTGTCCGAGGGTCTCGAAGGCGGCGAGCGCGGCGTCCGGGTCGTCGGCGAAGCAGCGGACCGTCCGGACCTCGCAGGTCGCGCCGAGCGGGCGGACGGCCGTGACCGGGCCGGTCAGCTCCAGCTGCAGGTTGGCCTGGGACGACACCGCCACGGTGAGGGTGCCGCCGTCGACGCGGACGCTGCCTTTCTCGTTGTACGCGCGGATCCGGCGCACCGAAGCGACCTGCTCGCGGGGGACGCTCAGGTCGAAGAACGCGCCGGAGCGGATGCGGACCTCGGTCGCGGAGACGACGTGCGGCCGGGTCACGTAGGCGGCGATGACCGCCAGTGCCAGCATGATCGAGTACCCGTCGAGCGCGAGCAGGACCGCGCGGACGGCGAAGGGCGCGCCGAGGGAGCGCAGGACGACCTCGACGACGAAAAATTCGACCACCATCGCGCCAAGGAAGACCAGCAGCGCGGGGGCCTGGGCGCCGAAGTACGGCACGGGCACGGCGCCGGCGGGCACGCCGTGCCGGCGGCCGGTCAGCCACAGCGCCAGGCTCACCGCACCCTTGGCGTCGAAGCCGATGATCCGCCGCAGCCGCAGCGGCACGAGACGTTCGTACGCGGCGCGCATCAGCCACGCTCCCGCAGCAGGTCCAGCAGCCGGCGGAACACCTCGGCCTGCGCGGCGGACATCTCCGCGGTGATGGTGTCCATCCAGTGGCCGGGCCCGGCGCCGGTCATCGCGGCCGCCATCCGCGGCGGCAGGTAGTCGGCGAGCTCCTCGGCGAGCGCGCCGACCCGCGGGTCGGCGACGTCGGCGGCCGCGAGCTCGTCCATCCTCGCGTAGAGGGACGCGCCCCGGGCCTGCGCCTCCGGTGAGGTCAGCGGGCGCAGGAGGTCGGCGAGGTCCGAGCCGGCGTTCGTGTCGATCATCGCCAGCAGCTCGCGGTCGAGGGCGCCGAACGCCGACGCGCCGGCCGGCAGGTCCCGCAGCACCGCGGCCATCTCCGGCGACACGGTCGAGTCGGGGCCGAGGTCGGGGGAGGCCAGCAGGGCCGCGAGGCGCTCCCGGCGGGCGGCGAGGGCGGCCTGCTGCCGGGCCAGGTCGTCGTCCAGCTCCCGCAGCACCTCCCGCAGCTCGCGGCCCTGGTCGTCGGCGAGCACGTCGCGGATCTCGTCGAGGGACAGGCCGAGCTCGGCGAGGCGTCGCACGCGGGCGAGGGCGACGGCGTCGCGCAGCCGGTACTCGCGGTAGCCGTTGACGAGCCGCTCGGGCTCGGGCAGCAGGCCCAGGTGGTGGTAGTGCCGCACGGTACGGGTGGACACCCCGACCAGCGCGGCGAGCTCGCCGATCCGCATGCCCCAAGTAGAAACGTTGACGCTGCGGCAAGGTCAAGCCCGGTCAGGCGCCGTCCAGCCAGGTGCGCAGGGCCCACCAGACGCGCACGGTGTCGAGGACCCCCTCCACGGGCGGCAGCCCGGTGACCTCCTGGAGCCTGCGCAGCCGGTACCGCACGGTGTTGGGGTGCACGTGCAGCGCCGACGCCGCCTGGTCCAGCCGCTGCCCGTGATCGAGGTACGCCAGGGCGGTGCAGGCCAGCTCCCGGTGGAACTCGTCGTCCTGGCGCAGCCCGCCGAGCAGGGTGTCGCTGAGCATCGCCGCCAGCCGGGGCTGCATGGCCAGCGCGGTCCCGGCGGCGAGCCCGGTGACGTCGTGCACCCCGCGCCGCCCGTCCCGGACGGCGGTGGGCAGCGCGTCGAGACACAGCGCGTACGCGGCGGCGGCCTCGGCGAGCGGCACGGCGGGGGACACCACGACCAGTGTCCGCGGACCGACCTCGGCGTCGGCGGGGCGCCGCGGCGTCAGCCCGGAGGGCCGCCCGTCGACGGACCCGAAGAGCCCGCCGCGCTGGTCGATCGCGCAGGACGCCACGAGGCAGTGGTAGCGGCCGGCCGGGTGCAGCCGGAAGCGGGCGAGGTCCGCGCTGTCGGCGGGCTCGCCGGCCAGGAGCCGGCGCAGCAGCGCGGCGCGCTCGTCGTGCCCGTCGCGGCGCAGCTCGAGCTCGGCGGTGCGGTAGCCGGCGATGACGTGGCGTTCGAGGGCGCCGGCGTACCGGTCGAACTCCAGCGCCGCGGTGAGGAGGACCTCGTCGCGGATGCCGGCGGCCCGGCCGCGCACCACCGCGATCTCGAACGCCCGGGTGCGGCCGGCCTGCACGGCGCTGAGCAGCGCGCTGAGCGGCACGCCCTGCGCGGCCCGGTCCGCGCCGAGCCGGGTCGCCTCCGCGAAGTCGTCGGCGCTGGGGTCGGTGAGCCGCTCGAACGCGGCGAGCCCGGCCATGAGCAGCACCGCGATGTGGCGCCGGTTCTCCTCCTCGGGCAGCCGCGCCACCTCCGCCGAGCACGCCCGGGCCGCGGCGACGAGCTCCTCGACGATGCCGGGGTCCCCGGCCATGTCCCGCAGCAGCGGCCCCAGCGACACCGTCCCGCCCCCCGCCGTTGTGGCCCGCGCACAATCCACCCGCCGGGCGTTGCACTCTGACGACTATCGATGCGTTTGTACCGCGGCTTTCCTGTTACCGCAAGGTAACAACGCCCCCGTCGTCAGGAGAGCCCCGTGACACTCCAGCGAGCCCGCCGCGCGCTCGTCGCCGGTCTCGTCGCCGCCGCCACCCTCGTGCCGATCACCGCCCCCGTCACCGCCGCCGTACCCGCCGCCGCTGCCGCCCTGCAGCAGGTGATGTTCGTCGGCAACAACTGGGACGGCACGGTCGACGTGATCCGGCCCAGCGGCGCGTACACCAGACTCGGCCGGGTCAACGTCGTGCCGGACAAGACCCAGCGCCTGTGGGAGATCTACCTCAACCCCGTCAAGCTCGCCTTCTACCTCGGCGTCCAGCAGGGCCCGGGCGAGGGCCACGACCAGCTCGTCGACGACATGTACACCACGCCCGACGGCTCCGCGCTCGTCGTGTCCCGGCCGAGCTTCGCCGACGTGGTCTCGATCGACCTGCGCACCGGCGCGCTGCGGTGGCGCTTCCCCGTGTCGGGGTTCCGCTCCGACCACATGGCCGTCTCGCCCGACGGCACCCGGGTCGCCGTGTCGGCCTCCACCTCCAACACCGTGCACGTGCTGGACATCGTGACCGGGCGGCAGGTCGGGTCCTTCGGTACCGGCGACAAACCCCACGAGAACGTCTACACCGCCGGCGGCAGGTTCCTGTGGAACATGTCGATCGGTGAGGTCAACACCGCGCTGGACGACCCGTGGCTGGACTGGACGAAGGGCGACCGGCACATCACGGTCGTGGACACCGCGACCTTCCAGACCGCGAAGGTGATCGACATGCGGCAGCGGCTCGACGCGTACGGCCGCACGGACCTGTCCGACGCGGTGCGCCCGGCCGTGTTCACGCCGGACGAGTCGACCCTGTACTTCCAGGTGTCGTTCTTCAACGGGTTCGTCGAGTACGACGTCGCCGCCGACCGCATCACCCGGATCGCGACGCTGCCGAAGAACCCCGCCACCAGCGAGGACCGCACCACGTGGGTGAACGACTCCCGCCACCACGGCCTCTCGATGAGCCCCGACGGCGGCAGGGTCTGCGTCGCCGGCACGATGGACGACTACGCCACCGTCGTGGACCGCTCGACGCTCACGCCGGGCCCGCTCGTGACGGCGAGCAAGCCGTACTGGGCGACCGTCAGCGCCGACGGCCGCGACTGCGTCATCTCCGAGTCCGGCGCCGACCAGGTCACCGCGATCAGCTTCGCCACGGGGCAGAAGGTCGCCTCGGTCGCCGTCGGTGACCACCCGCAGCGGGTCCGGCTGGGCCGCGTCGCCACCGACTGGACCGCCCCGCGCTAATGGTCGCTCGTGCCCCCGGCGTTAGGGTCGGGGGCATGATCCTTGTTCTGGGCGGGGCGGGGGTGGACACGGTGGTGTCCGTGCCGAGCCTGCCGCTGCCGTTCGCCGACAGCTACCTGGTGCCGGCGATCCAGACCCGCGCCGGGCAGACCGGCGACGGCGTCGCCCTCGGGCTGCACGCGCTGGGGCTGCCCACCACCCACCTCGACGTGCTCGGCGACGACCCCGAGGGCCGGCTGGTGCGGGACCTGCACGAGCGGCGCGGCGTGCGGTTCGTGGCGGTGCCGACGCCCGCCGGCACGAAGCGCGCCGTGAACCTCGTCGACCCGCTCGGCCGGCGCCTGTCGCTCTACGACGGCAGCCGCCAGGACGACGCCGCCCTCTTCCCCGGCGAGCTGCTGCTGTCGCTGGCCCGATCCGCCCGGCACGTGCACGTGTCGATCACCCACCCGTGCCAGCACGCCGTCGAGGTGCTCGCCGGGCTGCCCGTGACCGTCTCCACCGATCTGCACGACTGGGACGGGGTCAACGCGTATCACGAGCAGTTCGCCCGCGGCGCGGACATCGTCTTCATGTCGGCGGCGGCGCTGCCGGACGTGCCGGGCACCCTGCGGCGGGTCCTCGCGATGGGCCGCCCGCGGATCGCGGTCGCGACGGCCGGCGCGGACGGGGCGTACCTGCTCGAGCGGGGCGCGCCGGACGTGGTCCACGTGCCCGTCGCCGAGCTGCCCGCGCCCGCCGTGGACTCCAACGGCGCCGGCGACGCGTTCGTGTCCGGGTTCCTGTACGGCCACCTCGCCGCCGCCCCGGCCGCGACCTGCGCCCGGTACGGCGCGGTCGCCGGCGCGCACGCGTGCACCGTCCCCAGCACCCGGGTCGACCCGATCACCACCGCCGACCTGCTCCGGCGCGCGTCCGGGCCCGCCTGACCGCCCCGGCGCGCCCGGTCCCGCCCGACCGCTCCGGCGGGGTCTTGCGCCCGCCCGGCGGCTTGACACCCGCCGGGGTGCGCGACTTCGATGGTCGGACGGCACAGGGGAGGAGCGGGGTCAGCGGTGGAGCTCGGCGTCGACCTCGGCACGTCCAGCACCGTGGCCTTCCTGCGCCGCGACGGCGGGCCGCCCGAGCCGGTCCTCTTCGACGGCGCGCCGCTGCTGCCGTCCGCGGTCCTCGCCGGCGACGCCGGGGACCTCCTCGTCGGCCGGGACGCCGTGTACGCGGCCCGCGCCCGCCCCGAACGCTTCGAAGGCAACCCGAAGCGCCGCATCGACGACGGTGTCGTGCTGCTCGGCGCCGAGGTGACGGTCGAGGCGCTGCTCGGCGCGCTACTGCACCGCGTCGTCACCGAGGCGCGGCGCATCGGCGGCACGGGCGTCACCGGCGCCACCATCTGCCACCCCGCCGCGTGGGGTCCCGGCCGCCGCGCCACGCTCCTGCGGGCCGCCGCCACCGCGGGCCTCGACCCCGCCCGCGTCAGGCTGGTCCCGGAGCCGGTCGCCGCGGCCGCGTTCCACCTGCGGCGGCACGGCCCCGCGCCCGCCGACCTCCTCGTGTACGACCTCGGCGCCGGCACCTTCGACGTCGCCGTCGTCCGCCACGGCCCGGTGAGCGGCAGCCCGGGCACCGGCGGGATGGAGGTGCTGTGCAGCGCGGGCCTCGACGAGACCGGCGGCCAGGACGTCGACGCCGCGATCGTCGACCTGCTGCGCCGCCGGTCCGGGGCGCCGGAGCTGTGGGCCCGTCTGGACAACCCGGCGACCGTCGCCGACCGCGCCGCCCGCCGGCAGCTGTGGGACGACGTCCGCAACGCCAAGGAGATGCTGTCCCGGACCAGCTCGGCGCTGCTCTACCTGCCGCTGCTGGACACCGACCAGATCCTCACCCGCGAGGAGCTGGACGGCCTCGCGGCGCCGCTGATCCAGCGGACGGTCGCCGCGGTCGCCGCCACCCTCGCCGAGTGCCCGGTGCCGCTGCGCCCGCTCGGCGCGGTCATCCTCGTCGGCGGCGCGAGCCGGATGCCGCTCGTCGCCACGATGCTGCACCGCGCGCTGGGCATCGCGCCGACCGTCATCGACCAGCCCGAGCTGGTGGTCGCCGCCGGCAGCATCGACCCGATGGTGACCGGCCTGCCGCCTTTGGGCCCGCCGGTGGGTCAGCGCCCGATCGGCTGGACCGGCCCCGTCCCGATCTCCGGCGGCGACACCTCGGGCGCGGTGCCCCAGTTCCCGCAGGCGCCGGCGGCCTGGCAGCACCCGGCGCCGACGTCCGGCCCGCCGCAGCCGCTGCCCACGTCCGGTCCGCCGGTGCCGGGCCAGGTCCAGCCGGGGCCCGTGCCGCCCGGACAGCCGCAGCCGGCCGGATGGCAGCAGCCCGCGGGATGGCCGCACCACCAGGCCGCACCGCAGCAGTTCCCACCGCAGCAGTTCCCACCGCAGCAGCCGCCCGCCCCGCAGCAGCCCGCGGGGTGGCCACCGCATCCGCCCGCTCCCGTACAGCCCGCTCCCGTACAGCCCGCTCCCGTACAGCCCGCTCCCGCACAGGCCGCTCCCGCACAGCCCGCGGGATGGCCGCCCCAGCAGCCCGTCCCGCCGCAGCAGGCGCCCGTCGCGTCGCGGCCGCAGTGGGTGCCGCCGCAGCACCAGTGGCCGGCGCCGCCCGTACACCTGCCGCAGCCGCCACAAGGGCAGCCTCCGGCGTGGCAGGGGGAGCGGTCTTGGCAGGTCCCGCGGCCGGACGGGCCGGTCTGGACGGCGCCGCCGGGGTCCGACGGCACCGTGCTCGTCAACGTCGAGCTGATCGAGCTCGTCACCCCGCGCCTGCAGGGCGTCACGCTGCGCGGGCAGCTGCACGGCGGTGACGCGTTCGAGCACGTGTTCGCCGCCGACCCCGACGGCCGCCTGCTGCTCTTCCCCGACACGGCCGCGCTCGCCAGGCACGCCGCCGCCGACCCGTCCGACCGGCTCATCGCGACGCCGCCGTGGCAGGTGCGCACCGACGGCGGCGACGAGCTGCACTTCGACCTCGAGCTGCTCGTCGAGCACCTCAGCGGCCCGCCGCAGCGCTGGCTGCCGTCCTTCGTCTGCCGCTGCCGCGACCTGTGCGCCCAGCTCGTCGTGTACCTGGACCTCGACGACGCCGAGGACCTGCTCGGCGAGCACTCCACCATCGACCAGGTCGACGACGTCCTGCGCCGGCACCTCTCCGACGCCACCGCCGGCCGCGGCGCGCAGCGCCGCCTCGCCCGCATCGACCAGGCGCAGCTGATCGAGGACTGGACCGACCTCATCGCACTGATCGAAGAGAGCTCGGTCAGCGCACCGTAGCTGTCAAGGGCTTTCGAAAGCTTCCGAAATTCATTCCCGGGCCGGGAATCGGCGGATATCAACGAAGCACCCCGCCGCCAACCCGCCACCCGGAGGGCCCGTGACCCATGTGGACAGCCGCGCCGCCGACGGCTACGTCGCCCTGACGTATGACGACGGGCCGAACCCGGCGACGACGGGCGCGCTGCTGGACGCCCTGCGGTCGGCCGGGGTGCGGGCCACGTGCTTCAACGTCGGCCGGCACGTCCAGGCCGAGCCGGCGCTCGCCCGGGCGCAGCGGGCGGCCGGCATGTGGGTCGCCAACCACAGCTGGACGCACGCGCACCTGACCCGGCTCGACACCGCGCGGATGACCTCGGAGCTGGCGCGGACCCAGCGGGCCGTGCGCCGGGCGACCGGCACCACGCCGAGGCTGTTCCGGCCACCGTACGGCGAGACGAACGCCGCCCTGCAGGCAGTCGCATCCGGGCTCGGGCTGACCGAGGTCCTGTGGAGCGTCGACTCGCAGGACTGGAACGGCGCGAGCCCGGACCGGATCGTGCGGGCCGCCGCGACGCTCCGGCCGGGCGGGGTGCTGCTCATGCACGACGGCCACCAGGCCACGATCGACGCCGTGCCGCAGATCGTCGCGGACCTCACCGCCCGCGGCCTGCGCGCCGGCATGATCTCCACCGCCACCGGCCGGGCGGTCGCGCCCGACGGTTCACCCTGAAACGGAGCATGCATGCGATTGCGAAGACTGGTGCACGCGGGCGTCCTCGCCGTCGTGGCGGTCGGCTCGCTGGGCACCGTCGCGGCGTCGGCGCACGACGCCACGCCGGCGAAGCCGCAGGAGCAGACGCTGCGCTCGCTCGCCGCGCGGCACGGGCTGTACTTCGGCACGGCCGTCGACCCCGCCGCGTACGCGGCCGACGCCACCTACAAGACGATGGTCGACACCCAGTTCTCGACCGTCACCGCCGAGAACGCGATGAAGTGGGAGAGCCTGGAGCCGACCCGCGGCACGTACAACTGGGGGCCGGCCGACGCGCTGATCGACAACGCCGTGCGCAACCGGCAGCTGGTCCGCGGGCACGTGCTGGTCTGGCACAGCCAGGTGCCGGGCTGGCTGAGCGCCGGCATCAACGACGGCTCGATCGACGGCCCGCAGCTGCGCGCGCTGCTGAAGCAGCACATCACCGCCGTGGTGACGCACTTCAAGGGCCGGATCTGGCAGTGGGACGTCGTCAACGAGGCCGTCAGCGACCCGTGGGAGACACCCAGCGCCATCCACCTGGGCGGCAGCGCCGGGTCGTTCAAGCAGAAGTGGGCCGACCTGCTCGGCCCCGACTACCTGGCCGAGGCGTTCCGGGCGGCGCGGGCCGCCGACCCGAAGGCGCTGCTGTTCTACAACGACTACAACATCGAGGCGTTCGGCGACGGCGGGGCCGGCGACAAGACGCAGTTCGTCTACGACATGGTCAAGCGGCTGCGGGCCGGCGGCGTGCCGATCGACGGCGTGGGCAGCCAGGGGCACCTGGCGACCCAGTACGGCAACTACGACGTCTTCCAGGTCGCCGACGCGCTGCGGCGCTTCACGGACCTGGGCCTCGCGGTCGCGCTCACCGAGGTCGACGCGCGCAGCCTCACCCAGAACGCCGACGACCAGACGCTGCCCGCCAACAGCGCCGACGTCGCCGCCCGGGACCAGGCGGCCGCGTACAACTACCACGTGCTGCTCCAGGCGTGCCTGATGAACCGGCACTGCCTGTCGTTCACGGTGTGGGGCTTCACCGACAGGTACTCGTGGATCCCGGGCTGGTTCAAGAACCCGCCGGAGGGTCTCGGGTGCCTGTGGGACGCCTCGTACAACCCGAAGAAGTCGCTGCGGACGGTGCAGGGTGACCTGGTGGCGGCCGGGCCGCCGCTCGTCCAGCCGCGCATCCCGCAGGCGCCGCGGCAGCTGCCACGGCGGTAACCCCGGGACCGCTGTCCGGCGTTGCGGCGGCGACGCCGGACAGTGCGGCCCCCTCCGGAAGGTACGCCGGAGAGCGCTCTCTCAAGTTTGGCTTAGACTTTGATGAAGTCGGGTTCTCCGGCTTGACGTGCCCGAACGCATCGGCGAGCTTGAGCGCATGAAGCTCCATCGGACCGTCCGCCGACGGACCCTCGCGCTCATCGTCTCGACCGCCGCCGTCGCCGCGCTCGGCGTGGTCGGGCTCGGTTTCGGGCTCACCGACGCCGCTGCCGCCACCGCCGGGCCGATCACCGGGATCGGCGGCAAGTGCGTCGACGTCGCCGGCGCCAACTCCGCCAACGGGACCGCGGTCCAGCTGTACACCTGCAACGGCACCGGCGCGCAGCAGTGGACCGTCGAGTCCGACGGCAGCGTCCGCGCGCTCGGCAAGTGCCTCGACGTGGCCGCGTCCGGCACCGCGGACGGCACCAAGGTCCAGCTGTGGGCGTGCAACGGCACCGGCGCGCAGCGGTGGACGGCGAGCAGCGGCCGCCTCGTCAACCCGAACTCCGGCAAGTGCCTGGACGCGTCGGGCAACAGCTCCGCCGACGGCACCCGCCTGCAGATCTGGGCCTGCACCGGCGGCGCCAACCAGGCCTGGAAGCTGCCCGGCGGCACCACCACCCCGACCACCCCGACGACCCCGCCCGGCTCGTCCCAGCCGCCGGTGACGGCGAAGAAGAAGGGCGTCAGCACCTGGGAGTTCCCGGGGCTGTCGCAGGCCGTCACGAACGTCGGCGCCGGCTGGTACTACAACTGGTCGCCGAGCAACGACAGCATGCCCGCCGCCGCGGAGTTCGTGCCGATGATCTGGGGCGCCGCCAACGTCACCGACGCGACCCTGGCGAAGGCGAAGAGCGAGGGCAAGGTGCTGCTCGGCTTCAACGAGCCGGACCTGGCCGGGCAGGCCAACATGACCGTCGAGCAGGCCCTCTCGCTGTGGCCGCGGCTCGAGTCGACCGGCATGCGGCTGGGCAGCCCCGCCGTCGCGTACGGCGGCAACACCCCGGGCGGGTGGCTGGACCGCTTCATGACCGGTGCGCGGCAGCAGAACCGGCGGGTCGACTTCATCACCCTGCACTGGTACGGCTCCGACTTCAGCGACGCCGCCGCCGGGCAGTTCGCCGGCTACCTGCAGGCCGTGTACGACCGGTACCGCCTGCCGATCTGGGTCACCGAGTACGGCCTGATGAACTTCTCCGGCACGCCCAAGTTCCCGAACACCGCGCAGATCACCGCGTTCATCACCGCGACGACCACCCGCATGCAGGCGACGTCCTACATCGAGCGCTACGCCTGGTTCTCGCTGCCGGCGGTCGGCGACTCGCTGCCCTACGGCCTGTACAAGGACGGCACCACAGCGACCCCCGCCGGGCAGGCCTACCGCGCGGCCGGCTGACGGCCACCTCGCCGCGGTGGGGCCATACCACTGCCCGGCGGCCCGTGTCAGCGGTTCGCCGTCAGTGAACCCCCATGAGTGAAGTCAGAAAACCTGGTACGTCGACGCTAGATTTTCGTGGTGGGCGGGGGTAGCGTTATTGGGGTCAAGAGAGTCGGAAAACGACGCTGACGATGCCACCCCTCCGAGGGTGAAGGGACAGAGCCGCGACTGGCTGCGACTCGTCCGGCACGATTGGAAGGGAACGACGAGAGAAAGGGGAGGGTTCACACCGTTGGATCGCCCGCTGTGGACCGTGCACACGGTCCGGCGAGCACCGCAGTATCCATCGAACGAGAGGTGGTCTCCGGTCTGGCAGATGCGATCCCCGCACCGTTGCCGCACGTCGCGGCAGGTGTGGACATGACAATCCGGCATTCGTGTCGGTAGATGGTGTAACGACCCAATACCCTGGGCCCCGGCGCGAGAGCGCCGGGGCCCTCGACGCGGAGGTGACGTGTCCCCCTCGGACCATCCTTTAGACGACGACGACTTCCCCGCCTACACCATGGGCCGCGCAGCGGCGATCATCGGCGTCTCGCACGACTTCCTCCGCCGTCTCGGCGACCTGAAGCTCATCAGCCCGCTGCGCTCCGACGGCGGGCACCGCAGGTATTCCCGGCACCAGCTGCGGCTCGCCGCCCGCGCCCGCGAGCTGTGCGACCGCGGCACCCCGCTCGAGGCGGCGTGCCGCATCATCGACCTCGAGGACCAGCTCGAAGCCGCGCAAGGCACCATCCGGGACCTGCGATCCGAGGAGATCGATTAGAGTCCACCTCATGCGTGTGCTGTTCGTGTCCGCGCCGCTGCTGGGCCACATGCTGCCGCTCGTGCCGCTCGCCGAGGCGCTCCGGCGGGCCGGGCACGACGTGCTGATCGCCACCGCCGCCGACGCGCTCACCGCCGGACGGACCGCGAAGCTGCCGGTCGTCGACGTCGCGCCGGGCTTCTCCTTCGCCCGGATCGCCCGGCGGACGATGCTGCGGCACCCGTTCATCGCGCGCGCCGAGCTGGCCGGCACCGGCGGGACCCGCGGCGTCGGCCTGCTGTTCGGCACCGTCAACGAGCAGCTCGTCGACGGTGTCGCGGCGACCGCCGACCGGTTCCGCCCCGACCTGGTGGTGCACGAGCCCCTCGCGGTGGCCGGGGCGGTCGTGGCCGCGCGGCGCGGGGTGCCCGCCGTCCGGCACGAGAACAACCTCTTCGACGGCGCCGTCCTCACCGCCGTGACCGCCGGGCCCGCGCTGCGCCGGCACCGCGTCGACGGCCTGCCCGACCCGGCGGCCGTGGTGCAGATCGCGCCGGCCGAGCTCGTGGGGGAGCGGCCCGGCCTGCCGATGCGGCGCCTGCCGGTCGGGGCGTCCCCGAACCGGACCGGCTCGCTCGCCCACCCGCGCGGCCTGTCCGCTGACCTGGGCGGTTCCGCCGCGCAGCCGGGCGGCCCGTTCGCCGGCCCGGGTGGACCCGCCGCCGGCGTGGGCGGCCCGTTCGCCGGCGTGGGCGGTGCCGTCGTGCGCCCGGGCGGTTCGGCGGGCCCCGGTGGCGAGCCGGTCACGCCGCTGCCGCCCGCCGGGACGCGCCCGCGGATCGCGGTCACCCGCAGCACCGTGGAGGGGCCGGGCAGCGGCGGCATCATGCGCGCGATCGTCGCCGTCGCGGCCGGCGTCGACGCCGACATCCTCCTCGTCCGGCCCGAGCGCCGGCTGCCCGACTCGCTGCCCGGCAACGTGTACACCACCGGCTGGGTGCAGCTCGACGCGCTCATGCCGACCCTCGACGCCGTCGTGCACCACGGCGGCGCCGGCACCGTCCTCGGCGCGCTCGCCGCCGGCGTCCCGCAGCTCGTCGTCCCCGGCCCCGGCGACCGCCGGCACAACGCGGGCGTGGTGGAGCGCTCCGGCGCGGGCTGGGCGATGTCGGCGTCCGCGATCACCGCCGACCAGCTGCACCGCCTCCTGTCCGACTACGGGCTGCGGATGACCGCCGGCAGGTTCAAGGCCAGCATCGCCGCCCGCCCGCACCCCGACGAGGTCGCCGCCCAGCTGGCCGCCATCGTGTAGCGCCGCCCCAGCCGGGCGTCCCGTGCCGGCCGTGCGCGGCGACGCCGACGGCCGGCGGACGCACTGCGTCGGTCAGCTACGCGGCGGCCGATGCCGGTGGGCCTCCCGCCGCGGTCACGTGCGCGACGGTCGATGTCCGGTGGATGTCTCGCGTCGGTCGGGTGCGCGGCGGCGTCGATGTCCGGTGGCTGTCCCGCGGCCGTGCCGATGGCCGGTCGGCGTTCCGCGGCCGTTGCGTGCGCGACGGTCGATGTCCGGTGGATGTCTCGGGTCGGTCGGGTGCGCGGTGGTGCCGATGGCCGGTGGGTGTCCCGCGGCCGTGCCGATGGCCGGTCGGCGTTCCGCGGCCGGTGCGTGCGCGGCGGTCGATGGGTGGCGGGCGTACGCTGCTGGTCGTGGACCGGATCGCCATCGACCTCGGCACCTCCAGCACGGTCGCGGTGGTGTGCGGCGCCGACGGCCGGGTCCGGCCGGTCCTGTTCGACGGCCGGGAGCAGCTGCCGTCCGGGGTCCACGCCGGCGCGGACGGTGCCCTGGTCGCGGGCCTCGACGCGGAGCGCCTGGCCCGCGCCGACCCCGCCGCCTTCGAACCCAACCCGAAGCGCCGCATCGACGACGGCACCGTCCTGCTCGGCCCGCACGCCGTCGCCGTCCCCGACGCCCTCGCCGCGGTCCTCCGCGTGGTCGCCGCCCGCGCGCCGGGCGGTCACGTGGTGCTGACCGTGCCCGCGGGGTGGGGTGCGCCGCGGCGGGAGGTGCTCACCGAGGCGGCCGCGCGCGCCGGGCTCGGCGCGGTGGACCTGGTGAGCGAGCCGCTCGCCGCCGCCGCGTACCTGACGGCGGCGGGTGCCCCGGTGCCGCCGGGCGCCGCGCTGCTCGTCGTCGACCTCGGCGCCGGCACCGCCGACCTCGCCGTGGTCCGCGACGGTCAGGTGGTGGCGCAGGGCGGCCTGGACGTCGGCGGCCTCGACGTCGACGCCGCGCTGGTCGGCGTCCTGGGTGCCGTGGTGTCCGCGGCCGCGCCCGCCGCCTGGCAGCGGCTGGAGTCGCCGGTGACCGCCGCAGACCGCCGCGACCGGCTGCTGCTGTGGCAGGAGGTGCGGGCGGCGAAGGAGAGCCTGTCCCGGCTCAGCGTCGCCCCCGTCCACGTCCCCGGCTACCCGTCGGACCCGCACCTGACCCGCGAGGAGCTGGAGTCGGTCGCCACCCCGCTCCTCGCCCCGGTCGCCGAGCTGGCCGCCGACCTCGTCGCCGGCACTGTCGCCGGCACCGTCGCCGGCACTGTCGCCGCGCCCGGCGCCGGGGGTGGGGAGCTGGCCGGGGTGCTGCTCGTCGGTGGGGGCAGCCGGTTGCCGTCGCTGGCGCGGTTGCTGCACGCGCGGCTCGGCGTCGCGCCCACCACGGTCGAACGGCCCGAGACCGTCGTCGCCGAGGGTGCCCTCCATGCGACCGCGCCGCCGGCCGTGGCCGGCCCCGCCGCGCACCCGCCGCCGGTGGCGGGACCGGCGGCCACGCCGCTGCGGCGCAGGTGGCTGAGCCCGGCGACGGTGCTGCTGATCCTGCTGTGCTTCGCGCTGCCGTTCGCGACCGTCTCCTGTGGACTCCCCGACGGCTACGGCCGCGCGAAACCCGGCGGCACGACCCAGTACACCGGCTTCGACCTCGCGTCGGGCGGGACCCCCGACGTCGCGTCGGACCAGCTCCGCCCGGACGACGAGCGGCGGCCGGACCGGCTCGCGCCGCAGCCGTCGTACATCGCCGGACTCCTGCTGCTCGGTGCCGTCCTCGCCGTCACGGTCGGGCTCGCGCAGGACCGGCGCCGCCGGGTGGCCGCCGCCGTCCTCGCCGGGCTCGCCGCCGTCGCCCTCGTCGCGGGCCAGCTGCTCGTCACCGACCGGCTCGCCGCCGCCGTCGCCGGGCAGAGCCGCCTGCCGGAGGGCAGGACACCCGGCGACATGGTCGGCACCGGCCCGGGCTTCTGGCTCGCGGTCACGCTGCTGACCCTCCTCGCCGCCGGCAACCTGGCCGCCCTCCGCACCCGCCGGTGACGCCCGCCGCGCCGGGGCGGGGTCAGTGGTTGCCGAACGGGTGGATGAGGCGGCAGATGCGGCGCTGCGAGCGGACGTGCTCCAGGTAGGCCGCCCAGGACGCGGACCAGGCGGGGCCGAAGCCGGCGATGAGCTCGCCGACGCGGCGCAGCTGGCGGCTCGAGGCGCGGGTCGCCCAGCGCAGGACGGGGGCGGTCAGGACGGGGCGGAGGCCACGGCTGTCGTTGTTGTGCATGAGGTGGTAGGCGATGACCGCGTGCCGCTCGTCGCCCGGCTTGCGGAGCAGGTCGCTGAGCAGGGTGACGTAGTGCTCGACGACGCCGGGGTGGCGGCGCAGGACCGCGAGCAGCTCGCGGGGCGGGGCGCTGCGGGCGAGGGCGGCGGCCACGCCGGGGGCGTGCAGCGTGACCAGGCGGGCCGGCAGCTCCTCCAGCTCGTGCAGCAGCGCGACGACCGGCCCGTCACCGAGCGGCCTGCCGGCCGGACCGGCGGGGGCCGTGGTCAGGCGGCGCACCACGGCGCGCAGGACGCGGTCGTCGGCGAGCAGCTGGAAGAGCCGGCGGTGGCGGGGGACCAGTCCGGCGTCGACGAGCCGGTGGGCGACGTCCACGTCCTCGTGCGCCAGCGGCGCGTCGCCGACCAGCCGGCCGATGAGCCCTTCCAGGGTCTTCGCCGGCAGCACCACACCGGCCGGCGCCAGGCGCTTGAGCAGCCGCAGCTCGTCCACGGACGGGTCGGTCAGGCTCCACAGGGCGGCGGCCGTCGACAGGAACCGGTCGGGGTCGTGGGACGCCGCGGTCAGGTGGTGCTCGACGAGGTCGGCGCGTTCGGCGCTGTCCGCGTCGTCGCCGACCGCGCCGGCGAGGACGGCGTCGGCGAGCGGCGGCTCCAGGGTGGTGATGCGCGGCAGGAGCCACCGCCACCAGCCGGCGGCGATGTCGTGGCGGCGCACCGGGACGGCCTTGACCCGCCGGGTCAGCTCGTCGACGAGCGCCGCGGTGAGCCGGTCGCCGCACGGCCACAGCCCGGGGTCGAAGCCGGCCCGCGGGTGCCCGGCCCAGAACTCGACGAGGTCCCGCCCGCGGTCGGCGAGGTCGGACGGCTGGACGTCGATGCCGAAGCGGCCCGCGACCCGCAGCAGCGCCTCCGACCCGAGCGGCGCGGGCCCGGCGTTGAGGGCGGCGAGGACGAGCCGGCGGGCCGTGGTGTTGTCCGCGGCCGTCCACTCGCCGTCGGGCAGCGCGGGCGGCACGCGGGTGGCGACCTCGGCGCGCAGCGCGGCGGCGTCGGTCTCGCCGCGCAGCAGCGCCAGCCGGACGGCGGCGGCCCGCCCCGGCAGGAGCCCGTCGGCGGCGGCGTCGTCCAGCGCCTCGAGGACCGGTCGCGGCCATGGCGTGACGGAGCTGGTGAACATGTCGGTGATGCCGCCGGTGTACGCGCGGCGAAGCGCCTGCGGGCCGTCGCGCAGCCAGCCGGCGATCGCCGCGGCGTGCGCCAGAGCCGGCTCGCGGCGCAGCACGGCGGCGAGGCCGAGCTCGGCGGCGGCGTCCGGCTCGAGACCGCAGGCGGCGGCCAGGTCGAGCGCCTCGACGACGGCCCGCGGGTCGTCCTGCAGGAACCCGCCGACCCATCGCAGCGCGTGCGCCGTCGGCGTCGTGGCCGGGAACGCGCCGGCCGCCAGGTCGAAGACGGCGTAGCCGCGGCCGGTGAGCCCGGCGGCCGTGGCGGGGTCGACGCCGACCACGGGGACGCCCGCGGTGGCGGGGTCGCCGGCGTTGACCTCGAAGCCGAGGGCGAGGGCCCGCGCCGGCGGCAGCAGCAGCGTGCCGGCGGTGATCCACTCGACGATCCGGGTGGCCTCCGCGCCGACGAGCACGACCACCGGCGCGTCCGGCTCGCCGGCCCGGTCCAGCGCGGACACCAGCGCCAGGAGCATCGCGGCGCCGCCCGGCTGGGCCGCGACGCGCTCCCGGACCAGCGCCGGGGTCAGCGTCGTCGCCGGCCCGCCGCCGGCGAGAGCCCCGCCCGGGACACGCGGCACCGGCAGGCCGGCCGGGTAGGCCAGGGCAGGACCGCCGAGCGGACCCGGCGGCGGTGACAGCGGTGACGTGGGGGAGTCCTGCGGCACGGCAGCCGGCGGGACGGACCCGACCGGCGGAGCGGCCTCGACCGGAGGGGCGGACCCGACGGGCGAGGTGGGTGCGACCGGCGGGGCGGAAGCGAGGGGCGGAGCGGACGCGGGGGGCGGGGACCACAGCGGGGCGCCGAAGAGCTGCGCCGGCCGCAGCGTGCCGTAGTCGGCGGGGTCGTCGGTGACGATGCCGTGGCTGACCTGGCCGGCGTCGCCCAGGTGCCGGCGGAGCGTCGTGGCGAACGAGCCGCCGGCCGCAACGTGGCGGAACGACGGCTGCGGCGGGTCCCCGGCACCGGGCTCGTCCCGCCCCGCCGGCTCGTACAGCAGCACCGTGCGCACGGCGCGGGTCCCCCCGCGGAAGGTGGCCGCGGACCGCTCCCGCCGCGTCTCGTCGTCCATGCCGTCGCTCCCATCCTCGCCGCCCACGGTTCGGCGCTCTCTGACGGACCGGTCCGTCAGAGAGAAGGGAGCGGTGGGTCTACAGGTCCTCGACGACGGCGAGCACCGCGGCCACGATGTCCCGGATGCGGCCCTGGTCTCGCAGGATGCGGCCGACGTGGTCACCCGCGGTGTCGCTCAGGCGGGGCCCGCCGTCCAGGGCGGGCACGGCACCGTCACCGAAGGCGACGGCGATGACCTCGGCGACGACGGTGCCCGGGTCCTCGCCGGCCCGCAGCCGGGTGCGCATCGCGGTCATCGCCAGGTGGGCGAGCTCCCGCATGTACAGGTCGTCGCGCTCGCCGACGTCGATGAGGCTGAGGGCGGGGGTGTCCTGGTCGCCGGCGGGGCACTCCGGGGCGTACCGGGGCACCGGCACGTGCTTGTGCCCGAGGGGGCCCTCGACGTAGCGCTCGTACCACTCCCGCTTCGCCCGCATGACCCGCAGCACCGCCTCGATGTCGTGGCGCACGTCGACGGAGCCGTCCCAGTCGCCGGTGAACCGGCAGCGCAGCGCCGTCCAGCTGTCGACGGGCCACACGTTGGTCCCCGCGGTGACGGGGTTGCCGACCCAGTTGAGCATCTGCACGGCGAGGTGGACCAGCCAGCGGTCGCCGCCGAGCCCGTCGACCAGCCATTTCGGGGCACGGGGGCGCTGCAGGGCGCCGATCTCGCCGCGCCGGCGGCGGTGCCCGTTGACGGTCGCGGAGTTGATCAGGCCGCAGATCCACGCGTCGAGGTTGTCGATGGGGGCGGTCGCCCGCCGGACGACGTCGTGGACGACCGCCTCGACGTCGTCGTGGAAGCGGTCCAGGCAGTCGTCGGTCAGGTGGCGGACCGACACCGCGCACGCCGGGTGGCCGCGCCTGCGCTCCATGGCCTGGGTGAGCCCCGTGTAGACGACCGGGTAGACCACCGAGTAGGCGCCGCCGGTCAGCCGGAGGCGCTCCGGCTCGTCCGCTCCGGCGACGGTCGCCGCGAGCGTCCCGAGCCTGGCCAGGCTGCGGACCTCATCGGCCGCCGTCGCCAGAAGTCGAGGCATGACGATTCCCCTTCGACAATTTCCAGGCTCGCGTGAGCGGGCAGGCAGGATGTGATGCTGCGCCGAATCGCCGTGTTGCACGCACATGTCAGTCTGGCATTGCATATTTGCAAGGGAACGGCACGAACCGGCGAATCGGAGATCGATCAGACCGGTGCGGCTCGGCCTTTCGGCCACCGGTTCCGTCGATCGGCACCGCGGCGTCAACGGTTCGCCTTCCGCCGTTCATGAACGAACGACCCTGCCCGGGCGGCCGGGCCGCCGCTGCGGTGCGTCGGGACCGACGGTGCCGGCCAATGCGTGCGGTTCGCCCGCTTTGAGGTCATGTGATCGTCGATGGTCAATGTGATTTCGCGTGCCGTCCGTCAAAGAACATCCGGGCCGTGAGGGCGCGCCCGAGGACTGAGCGTGGAGGGGCGTCATGCGCGGTTGCACCTGGCCGGCAATTCCGGTCGCCGGTGGGAGGGCCGCCGGACCGGCGTCCGCGCGGCGGTCCCCGGCTGCGGCCGACCCTTCGGGCGCCGGTCTGGGAGCATAGGGGCATGGCCACCCCGCCCACGGACCCGCCGGCTGACCGGATCACCGAGCTGCTGCACCGGGAGCTACGCACCGCGCGGTCGGCGGCGATGGAGGAAGGGGCCAGCCCCGACGAGATCACCGCGGACCTGACCGAGCGGGTCGCCCGGCTGCGCCGCCTCAACGAGGCCGGCTGGCGCCCTGGCCGCGGCGGCGACCCGTCGCAGGCCGCGCCGGACGCTCCCGACCCCGCCGACACCCCCTGACCGGGTGCCGGCCCGGGTTCCCAGCGAATTCGCAGCAACGCCCGCGGGCCTGCGCCAAGCGCCGCCGCCGTCGCCTTCCCGATCGGTAAGCTCGGCCGTGACCTGCGACGACGTGGACCGTGCCGGCCCCTGGCGGGGCCGGGTCCGTGTGGGAGGTTGATCAGGGGCTTGGGGGCAGCCACTACACTCGCACATGAATTTCCGGTGCAATCGATAGCTCCTGTCGTCGGCGGCTCCACTGATCTGCGACTCTTTTCGCGGCAGTCGGCACGTTCATGGCGGCCTTTCGAAATGGTCCGGACGGTTCGGACCGCATTTGCAACAGCGGGGGATGCCCCGCATACCGAGTAGTTGGAGGAGTTCGTGGGAGTCAGCCTCAGCAAGGGCGGCAACGTCAGCCTCACCAAGCAGGCGCCCGGCCTGACGGCCGTGTCCGTCGGTCTGGGCTGGGATGTCCGGACCACGACCGGCGCCGAGTTCGACCTGGACGCCAGCGCGATCATCTGCGGCGAGTCCGGCAAGTCCCTCTCGGACAAGCACTTCGTGTTCTTCAACAACCTCGCGTCGCCGGACGGCACGGTCCAGCACCAGGGTGACAACCTCACCGGGGAGGGCGAGGGCGACGACGAGCAGATCAACGTCAACCTGGCCGGCATGGCCGCCGAGGTGAGCAAGATCGCCTTCCTCGTGTCGATCTACGACGCGGACGGCCGCTCGCAGTCCTTCGGCCAGGTGTCCAACGCCTACATCCGGGTCGTCGACCAGAACACCGGCGCCGAGCTCACCCGCTACGACCTGTCGGAGGACGCGTCGACCGAGACCGCGATGGTGTTCGGCGAGCTCTACCGCAACGGCGGCGAGTGGAAGTTCCGCGCCGTCGGCCAGGGCTACGCGTCCGGCCTCGCCGGCATCGCCCGGGACTTCGGCATCAACGTCTGACCCTGACGGGTCCCAGCACCACCGCCGCGGGTCGCCCATCCTCACGGACGGACGGCCCGCGGTTCCGTACCCACCGGTCCGTTACGGGCAGCGACCGCAGGCTCACGCAGTCCGATATCCGCCACGGGGGTTTTCAGGTCCATGCCGCTCGAATTCACAAACCTGACCTAAGGTCCAGGTCGCGCGGCGGCACCGCAGCACGCAGTCCCGCCCGGGTCAGAGAAGAAAGGACACCGAGTGCGCTACTTCTCCCACCTGGACGGGTTGTCCGCCGGGGCCCTGTTCCACCGGCTGCCTGCCACGTTCTCCCAGGACAGTCCCCCCGACGTGCTCGCCATGGCGCTCGGCGCCACCCTGTACTCCCCGGCGGTGCGTCCACGCCTGGCCGAGGACATCCTGCGCTGCCACGCCGAGGGCGTGATGAGCATGGTCGGCTGCCTCGAGGACTCGATCCGCGACAGCGAGGTCGACGAGGCCGAGCTGAACCTCGCGCACCAGCTGCGCCTGCTCGCGCGCATGGAAGCGGGCGGGCCGCTGGTCTTCGTGCGGGTCCGCCACTGCGACCAAATCTACCGGCTCGCCGACCGGCTCGGTGACGACCTGCGGATCCTCAGCGGGTTCGTGCTGCCGAAGTTCCGCCCCGACGAGTCCGGCCAGGCGGGGCTGAAGGCGGTCCGGGAGATCGCCGACGGCAGCGGCCTGCCCCTGTACGCGATGCCGGTCCTCGAGACCCCGGAGATCGCCTACGCGGAGACCCGGATGCCGACCCTGCTCGCCGTCCGTGACATGCTCGATGGCAACCGCGACCGGGTCCTGGCCGTCAGGGTCGGCGCGACCGATCTGAGCAGCATCTACGCCCTGCGCCGGACGGCGGAGCTGACCGCGTGGGACGTCAACGTCGTGGCCGGCATCCTGACCGACATCGTCAACGTGCTGGCCCGCCGGAGCGGCAGCGGCGGCCCAGGGTCGCCCACCGCGGGAGCAGGGTACGAGGTGACGGGTCCGGTGTGGGAGTACTTCTCCGGCGGCGAGCGGGTGCTCAAGCCGCAGCTGCGGGTCACGCCGTTCGAGGACCACGACCCGATGCTCCGCACGAAGCTGGTGCGCCAGTCCCTGGACGGCCTGATCCGCGAGATCGTGCTCGACAAGGCCAACGGCATGGTCGGCAAGACCGTCATCCACCCCAGCCACGCGGCGGCCGTGCACGCGCTGAGCGTCGTCAGCCACGAGGAGTACTGCGACGCGAAGGCGATCTGCGAGGACTACGCCGGCGACGGCGGCGGCGGGGTGCTGCGCAGCGTCTACATGAACAAGATGAACGAGGTCCGGCCGCACCTGTCGTGGGCGGAGCGGACCCTGGTGCGCGCCGACATCTTCGGCGTGGCCGCCGAGGGCCTCGACTTCGTGGACTTCCTCGAAGCCTCGGTCAGCAGCAGGGAGCCGGTGGCGTGAGCGAGATCTGGTCCGGCACGTGGGTGACGGAGCGCCTCGACGTCCGGCTCGTCGACGCGGACGCCGGCAACCCGCGGGTCGCGGACCTGGCGGGGCTCGCCGTGCGGCGCAACCCGCGGCGCGCCCACCTGGTGGTGTCGCAGGTCCTCGGCAAGCACGTGCCCGCCGACCCGCACACGATCTACGCCGCGGGCCGGCTCCTCGGCCTCCGGGCGGCCGCCGTCCTGGGTGCCGAGACCGACCCGGCCGCCGGCTGGGACACGCGCGACTTCGACGAGGTCAAGGTCCCCGACGGTCCGCCGCTGGTGGTCGGGTACGCCGAGACGGCCACCTCCCTCGGGCACGTCGTCGCCGACACGTTCGCCGACGCCGACTACCTGCACTCCACCCGCCGGTCCGTGCCCGGCGTGGCGCTGCTGGGCAGGTTCGACGAGGCGCACAGCCACGCGACCGAGCACCTGCTGCTGCCCGCCGACGCCGGCTGGCTCGACCGTGACGGCCCGCTCGTCCTCGTCGACGACGAGCTGACCACGGGCCGCACCGCCCAGGCGACGATCCGCGAGCTGCACGCCGTGCGCCCCCGCGACCGGTACGTCGTCGCCGCCCTGCTCGACCTGCGGACCGCCGCGGACCGGACCGGCTTCGCCGCGCTCGGCGAGGAGCTCGGCACCCGCATCGACGTGGTGTCCCTCGCCGCCGGTGAGGCCCTGCTCCCCGGCGACGCCCTCGAGCGCGGGCGGGACCTGGTGGCGGCCCTGGACGTGCCGCAGCCGCCGCAGCGACCCGGCGACGCCCCCGTGACCAGGATCGACGCCGAGTGGCCGGCCGGCCTGCCCGAGGGCGGCCGGCACGGGTTCGCCGCCGTGCACCGCCCCACGCTGCTGGACATCGCCGACCGGCTCGCGTCGCTGGTGTCCGCGGGGCTGCCCACCGACAGCTCCGACGCGCCGGTGCTGGTCCTGGGCAGCGAGGAGCTGATGTACGCGCCGCTGCTGCTGGCCCGCGCGCTCGCCCGGCACCGGCCGGTCCGCTTCTCCTCCACGACCCGCTCGCCGGTCCTGCCGGTCGACACGCCCGGGTACGCGATCCGCACCAGGCTCACGTTCGCCGCGCACGACGGCACCGACACCGACAAGCCCCGCTTCGCGTACAACGTGCGCGGCTTCGACCGGATCGTGCTCGTCGTCGACCGGACCGGCGATTCTCCCGCACTGTGGGAGGACGGGGGGCTGGTGGCGGCGCTGCGCGGAGTCTGCCAAGGTGTCACGGTCGTGGTCATCCCGGACCTCCGGCCGGCAGTCACCCGAGCAACGGATCCGCAGGAAGGTACCCGGTGAACGTCCAACCCCCACCGCCGCTGCACGGCCCGGACTTCTCGTCCTACGCCGCGTCCGAGGTGAGCTGGCTGCTGACCGACCTTTCGCACGTGACCCTCGAGGCGCCCGCGGAGGAGCGCGAGGCGATGATGCAGGCGAAGGCCGGCCACTACGCCGAGTCGCTGCCGATCGAGTACCAGCCGACGGGGGAGTACCTCGAGCTGTTCCACGAGGCCCTGGCCGCGTCGGCGGCGCGGGTCGCGCACGCCGTCGGCGTCGTCACCGAGCTGGTCATCAAGGCGCGCTCGTCGGATGCGGTGCTCGTGTCCCTCGCCCGGGCCGGCACGCCGGTCGGGATCCTCATGCGCCGCTGGGCGCAGTTCGCGCACGGCGTGGAGCTGCCGCACTACGCGGTGTCGATCGTGCGCGGCCGTGGCATCGACGGTGAGGCGATGCGGCACCTCGCCCGGCACCACGACCCGGCCCAGGTCATGTTCGTCGACGGGTGGACCGGCAAGGGCGCGATCTGCCGCGAGCTGCGCGAGGCCGTCGCGGGGCTGCCCTTCGACCCGACGCTCGCGGTGCTGGCCGACCCCGGCGGCTGCACGGAGATCTTCGGCACCCGCGACGACTTCCTCATCCCGTCCGCCTGCCTCAACTCGACCGTGTCGGGCCTCGTGTCGCGGACGGTGCTCAACGACCGGTACATCGGGCCCGGCCAGTTCCACGGCGCGAAGTTCTACCGGGAGCTGGCCCCCGGCGACGTGTCGAACCTGTTCCTCGACGCCGTCGAGGCGCACTTCCCGGCGGTCGCCGCCGGCGTCGCCGCCGACTGGCCCGTGCTCGCCGCCACCGACCGCACCCCCGACTGGAGCGGCTGGAACATCGCGGTGCGGCTCGCCGCCGAGTACGGCCTCGACGACGTCAACCTGCTCAAGCCCGGCGTCGGTGAGACCACCCGGGTGCTGCTGCGCCGCTCCCCGTGGCGGATCCTGATCCGCCCGGACGCGCACGCCGAGCTCGGCCACATCCTGCTCCTCGCCAAGGACACCGGCGTCCCCGTCGACGAGGTCGCCGATCTGCCCTATGCGTGCGTCGGCCTGATCCGCCCCAAGGGCCCCAGCGGGTTCAAGGGGGCCACGCAATGACGACCGTGGTCGCCACGGACCTCGACGGGACCGTGATCTTCTCCGAGAAGGCGATGTCGCACGGGCCGGTCCGCCCCGCCGACGAGGACCTCGTCCCCGTCGACGTCGACGGTGACCGGATCTACGCGTACATGACCACCAGGGTCGTGCGGCAGTGGACCGGGCTCGCCGACGCCGGCGTGGTCGTGCCCGCCACGACCCGCTCCGTCGAGCAGTACCAGCGGCTGCGCCTGCCCGGGCAGCGCCCCGCGGCGGCGGTCGTGTGCAACGGCGCCCGCCTGCTGGTCGACGGCGAGTCCGACCCGGCCTGGGAGCGGCAGGTGCGCGGGCGCCTCGGCGCGGGCGGCGCGTCGTTCGACGACGTGTGGCGGCAGGCGCAGCGCTGGCGCGACCAGCGCGGCTTCGACGCGGTCCGCGCGGTCGAGGACTTCTTCATCTACCTCACCGTCAAGGTCCGCGAGCTGTGGCTGACGGACTTCGCCGAGGAGACCGCCGGCTGGGGGCGGATCAACGGCTGGAGGGTCTCACTGCAGGGCCGGAAGCTGTATCTTCTGCCCACCGGGCTGGACAAGGCCGCGGCGGTGGCGCATGCCGCCGAGCGGCTGGGCGCGGACCGGGTCGTCGCCGGCGGGGACTCCCTGCTGGACGCCGACATGCTCCGGGCGGCGCACGCGGCGATCCGGCCGGCGCACGGAGAGCTGCACCTCACGGGCTTCACCTCGCCGCACTGCCTGACCACGGCCTCCGCGGGGGCGGCGGCCGGCGACGAGATTCTGGACTGGTACGTGGCGCAGACCGGTGACGGTCGGCCTTGAGGGACATCTGACAAGAGGAGAACAGAGCATGGCCACCGTGCTGGTGAAGGGCCAGAACACCGCGCTGACCGCCAACGACGTGCGCGTCGTGGTGGAGGTCGGCGTCGCCACCGACCTGTCCGCGCTGCTGGTGACGGCGGCCGGCAAGGTGCGCACCGACGCCGACTTCGTCTTCTACAACCAGCCGCAGGGTCCCGGTGTCTCCGTCAGTGACACCGGCGGCGGCAAGTGGCAGGCGGCGGTCACCACCGGCGCGATCCCGGCCGACGTCGACAAGGTCCGCGTCGTGGTCAGCGTCGACGGCACCGGCCAGCGGTTCGGGCAGTTCGCCCCGCCGGTCGCCAAGGTGTACGACCAGGCCGGCGGCGAGCTCGTCCAGTACGTGATCACCGGGCTGGACACCGAGAGCATGGTCATCGCGCTGGAGATCTACCGCCGCGGCGCCGAGTGGAAGGTCCGGGCCGTCGGCCAGGGCTACGCCGGCGGCCTCGCCGACCTGGTCCGCGACCACGGCGTGTCGGTCGACGACGCGCCGGCGCCGGCCGCGACCCCGCAGTCCGCCCCGCCTGCCCCGCCCGCCCCGCAGTCCGCGCCGCCGGTGGCCCAGCCGCCCGCCACGCCGCCGCCGCCCGCCGCGCCGGTGTACACGATGCCCGCGCAGACGGCGCCCGCGCACGTCGCACCGCCGCAGGAGACGCCGGCGTACGGGCAGCAGACCCCGCAGCACAACCCGCCGCCGTACGGCCAGCAGCCCCCGGCCGCCCCGGCCTACGGTCAGCAGCCTCCCGCCGCCCCGTACGGCCAGCAGCCGCCGGCCGCCCCGGCCTTCGGTCAGCAGCCGCCGGCGTACGGGCAGCCGACCCAGCAGATGCCGCCGGTCGCGCCGCCGCAGCCCGCCGCCCCGCCGCAGGACGCCCCGGTCGGCGGCCCCGGCGGCCCCGTCAACCTCAGCAAGGGTCAGCGGGTGTCGCTGCGCAAGCAGGACGGCACGTCGCTCAGCCTGGTCCGGATGGGTCTCGGCTGGGACCCGCTGAAGAAGCGCGGCCTGTTCGGCAACCGCGAGGTCGAGATCGACCTGGACGCCTCGGCGATCCTGTTCGCCGACAAGCAGCCGGTGGACATCGCGTTCTTCAACCAGCTGCGCAGCAAGGACGGCTCCGTCCAGCACACCGGTGACAACCGCACCGGCGCCGGCGACGGCGACGACGAGTCGATCGTCGTGGACCTCAACCGCGTCCCCGCCCACGTCACCTCGATCATCTTCGTGGTCACGTCGTACGAGGGGCACACCTTCGCGCAGGTCGAGCAGGCCTTCTGTCGGCTGGTGGACGAGACGACCCGCGCGGAGCTCACCCGCTATACGCTCTCCGGCGGCACGCCGAGCACCGGCATGGTCATGGCCAAGCTGCACCGCGACGGCAACGCCTGGAAGATGACGGCGATCGGCGAGCCCCAGAACGCCAAGCAGCCGCTGGAGATGATCCCGCAGCTCGCCCGCTTCCTGTAGGGGCCCCGGCAGTCAGGAGTCAGGATCCGTCGGCATCAGGAGGGGGAACAATGACGCTGGTCTTCGTCAAGGGGCAGAACGCGCCCCTGGCGGCGCAGCAGGTCAGGATCATGGTCGACGCGAGCATCGCGGTCGACCTGTCGGCGTTGCTGCTCGCGGAGACGGGACGCGTCCGGACCGACGGTGACTTCGTCTTCTACAACCAGCCGGCGGCGCCGGGGCTGACGTGGCTGACCGGCGGCGCCGGCGGGGCGCAACGGGTCGAGATCGACCTGGCGAAGATCCCCACCGACGTCGACCGGGTCATCGCCGTCATCAGCCCCGACGACCGCACCATGACGTTCGGGTCCGGCCCGGCGCCGGTCGCCCGGCTCGTCGAGGCGACCGGCACGGAGCTGGGGACGTTCGCCATGCAGGGCCTCAGCGAGGAGCGGGCCGTCATCGCCTGGGAGCTGTACCGCCGGGCCGGCGCCTGGAAGGTCCGCGCCATCGGCCAGGGCTACTCCGGCGGCCTGGCCCAGCTGATCGCGGCGCACGGGGTGGACGTCGAGCAGGAGGAGCCGCCGCCGGCGCCGGTGACGTCGTCCCCGCACTTCCCGGGCACGTCGGGGCCGGTGACGTCGTCGCCGCACTTCCCCGGCACCGGCGCGGCCTCCGCCGCCGCCTCGCAGCAGCCGCTGCCTGAGGTCGGCGGCCCCCTGGAGGAGCGCCTCTACCAGCAGGTGTGGTCGATCTTCCAGGACGCGGCCCGGTCCACGTCGGCGCTGCGCTCCGCCGTCGGCTACGCGGAGCAGCGCCGCGACAACGAGGTCGGCGAGCTGCTCAACGACCCGCGGCTGCGTAACTCGCCGCAGACGGCCGCGGCCCGCGCCGAGGCCGACCGCCGCCACGACGAGCTCGTCCGCCGCGCCGAGACGGACCGCCGCCGCGACGTCGACCAGCTCGTCACCGAGCTCAGGAGCCTCGCGGGCACGCTCCCGGCGCCGATGGCCGCCTGGGACAGCCCGCGCTGGCGGGACTGGCGCCTGCCGGAGACGATGACCGCCGGCATCCGCGTCGGCGACGTGCACGTGCCGGAGTCGCCGGAGCTGCGGATCCCGCTGCTGTTCCGGCTGCCGCTGATGCGGGCGCTGTGGATCGACTCGACGGGCGCCGACCGGGCCACGGCCCAGGCGATGGCCCGCTCCGTCGTCGTGCGGCTCCTCGCCGCGCACCCGCCGGGCCAGCTCAGCGTGCAGGTGGCGGACCTCGCCGGCGGCGGCGCCGCGGGCCGCGCCTTCGACGGCGCCCACCTCGGCGGCGCGCCCGGCGGGGCGGCGTCGGTGCCGGTCGCCGCGACCCCGCAGGCGCTCAGCGACATGCTGGAGCACCTCGTCGAGCGGGTCGACCTGGTGCAGATGGCGATGCGCGCCGGCGCGATGGGCTCGCCCTACGAGAACATCGACGGCGGGCGGCGCCTGCTCGTGCTGCACGACTTCCCGTACGGTTTCGACGAGGCCACCTTCGCCCGACTGCAGTACCTGCTCAACGAGGGCCCCGAGGCCGGCGTGCACGTGCTGATGGTCGCCGACCCGGCGGACTCCTCGACGCTCGGCCCCATGGTCGGGGCGGTGTGGCGCTCGATGGCCCGGCTGCCGGTCCTGTCCGGCGACCACATGGGCGACCCGTGGGTGGGGCTGACCTGGACGTTCACGCCGGACGTGACCACGGGCAGCGCCGCCGTCGACGAGATCCTGGCCCGCCTCGCCCGTCAGGCGAACGGGCAGTGATTTCGTGATGAACCGGCCGTGTCCCGCGGGGGTTGTCCGGTGCCGCTATAAGTTGATCGCAGACGCGCTGTCGTTGTAGCCGAGGAGATCACGTGTCTCAGTCATTCACTCGGGGGCAGAAGAGCCCGATTTCGAACTTCACCACGGGAGATGATCTGTATGTAGGCATCCAGTTGAACTCTCCCGGGATCACGTGGGACATCTCGTGCTTCGGGCTGGATGCCGACGACAAGCTCGTGGACGACAACTACTTCATCTTCTTCAACCAGCCGAAGTCGCCCGAGGGGTCGATCCAGAAGCTGGGTCCGCAGTCCGGTGACACCGACTCGTTCCGGGCGACGCTCAACGCCGTGCCGGAGAAGGTCGCGAAGCTGTCGTTCTGCGCGGCGATCGAGACGTCCGGCACCGCCAGCCAGCTCCAGTCCGGCTACCTGCGCATCGTCGCGGGCGGCCAGGAGGTCATGCGGTACAGCTTCACCGGCGCCGACTTCGGCACCGAGCGGGCGATCATCATCGGCGACCTCTACCGCAAGGGTGTCTGGCGCGCCGCCGCCGTCGGGCAGGGCTTCGCCGGCGGTCTCGCCGACCTGATCCGCTCGTACGGTGGCAACGTCGACGACGAGCCCGCGCCGGCGCCTTCGGGTCCCGCGCCCGGCTTCGCGCCGCCGCCCGGTGGCCCCCCGCCGCAGCAGGGTTTCGCCCCGCCGCCCCCGCCGCCGACCCAGCAGTTCGCGCCGCCGCCCCCGCCGCCGCAGCAGCAGCAGTTCGCGACGCCGCCCCAGCAGCAGGGTTACCCGCCCCAGCAGCAGGGCTTCCCGCCGCAGCAGCCTGGGTACCCGCCGCAGCAGCCCGGCTTTCCGCCGCAGGGCCAGCCCGGTTACCCGCCCCAGCAGCAGGGCTATCCGCCGCAGCAGCAGGGCTTCCCGCCGCAGCAGGGCGAGCTGCTGCCGTCGCAGGCCCAGCGGGTCCAGCCCGGCGTCATGCACAGCATCCAGAAGTACAAGGAAGCGCCGACCACCGGCCGCTGGACGAAGCAGAACGGCAAGCTCGTCAAGGTCACCCTCGGCCCGGACGCCCACGCGCGGCGCGGGTCGATGGTCGCCTACCAGGGCAACGTCGAGTTCGAGTACAAGGGCTCCGGCGGCCTGAAGGCGATGTTCGAGGGCGCGATGACCGGCCAGGGCCTGAAGCTCATGACGCTGAAGGGCCAGGGCGAGGTGTTCCTCGCCGAGAACGCCAGCGACCTGCACATCGTCGAGCTGCAGGGTCAGGCGCTGTGCATCAACGCCAACAACGTGCTCGCCTTCGACTCGACCCTCCAGACCGAGGTCAAGCGGATCGAGAGCCCCGGCATCCCGGGTGGCGGCATGTTCCACCTGGAGGTCAGGGGCCAGGGCACCGTCGTGGTCATGACCAAGGGCACCCCGGTCACGCTGCAGTGCCAGGGTCCGACGTTCGGTGACATGAACGCCGTCGTCGCCTGGACCGCCGGCATGCGGGTCGCGGTGTCGACGCAGGTCCGGGTGTCCCGGCAGATCTACGCCGGCGCCAGCGGCGAGTCCGTCGCGCTCCAGTTCATGGGAATGCAGGGCCACTTCGTCGTGGTCCAGCCCTACGAGGTCTGAAAGGGGACGCTGTGCAGAGTCCGCTGCTCCAACACTATGGCCAGACGCAGGTCCGGGACCGGATGAGTCTTCACGGCAGCAAGATCGCCAAGATCATCATGGGGCCGGGTCAGGATCTCATGGCCCGCACCGGCTCGATGATCGCCTACGAGGGGCTCATCGACTTCAACCCCAACCCGCCGCAGCTGGGCCAGATGGCCCGCTCCTGGGCGACCGGCGAAGGCGTGCCGCTGATGACCGCCACCGGCCAGGGCGAGCTGTACCTCGCCGACTACGGCAAGGAGGTCGTCGTCGTGCAGCTCGCCGGCGAGGGCCTGTCCGTCAACGGCAAGAACATCCTCGCCTTCGACGCGACCCTCCAGTGGAGCATCGAGCGGGTCAAGGGCGTCAGCATGCTGTCCGGCATGGGCATGTTCAACGTGGTCATCCGCGGCAACGGCTGGGTCGCGCTGACCAGCAAGGGCACGCCGGTCGTCCTCGACACCCGCGAGGCGCCGACCTATGTGGACACCGACGCGCTCGTCGGCTTCACCGACGGGCTGAGCATCAGCCCCAAGCGCACCGCCCGCTTCGGCAGCCTCATCGGCCGTGGCTCCGGTGAGTCGTTCCAGCTCGGCTTCTCCGGGCAGGGTTTCGTGATGGTCCAGCCGAGCGAGGACGCGCGCCCCGCGGTCTCGGTCCGGGGCTGAGGAGGCCGACATGTATCAGAGTTCTCTGCTGGCCAACCAGGAAGTCCAGAGCAACGAGCGCTTCGCGCTGCAGAACGGCAAGATGCTCAAGGCCACCCTCGGCCAGGCGAGCGGCATGCGGGAGTTCTACGCCCGCAAGGGCGCGATGGTCGCTTACCAGGGCGGCGTGAACTTCGACGCGCAGTACCAGGGCTGGGGCTCGCACGTGGCCCGGCACTTCACCGGTGAGGGCCTGAACCTGATGAAGGTCTCCGGCAGCGGCACGGTGTTCCTGGCCAACCAGGCCCAGGACATCCACATCCTCGACCTCACCGGCGACGGCATCACCGTCGACGGCAACAACGTCCTCGCCTTCGAGACCCAGCTGCGCTGGGACATCGTCCGCATCGACTCGCAGGTGGAGATCGCCGGCGCCGGCGGCTACAACATCGACCTCGGCGGCAACGGCAAGGTGGCGGTCACCACGACCGGCGCGCCGCTGGTCATGCGGGTCACCCCGAACAACTACTACTTCGCCGACGCCGACGCGGTCATCGCCTGGAGCTCGAGCCTGCAGGTCAGCATGCAGGCGGCGGTCACGTCCTCGTCGGTGTGGCGCCCCCGCGGCAACACGGGCGAGAGCTGGCAGATGCAGTTCACCGGCGAAGGCTTCGTCGTGGTCCAGCCGGCCGAGCTCATGCCGCCCTACGACGCCCTCGCCGGCACCAACCTCGCCGGCCGCTTCGGCCTCGGCCAGCAGGGCGGCATGCAGGGCAACAACTTCTTCGGCGGCATGGGCGGCGGCCGCTGACCCGTCCGAACTGACGATCCGACCGGTCCCGGGTGGCACTCGCCGCCCGGGACCGCACTCGTCCGGCCCGCCACAATTGCCCGCCGCAGCGCTGGGCCACACACCGCGGACGTCGCCTCAACGAGGCCCGTCACCCCGCTCGCAGAACGACACCTCGGCGGCGCCGCCCCCACGTCCCCATCGCACTCCGCCTCCCGCACCGCACTGCGCCCCCTGGCCGTAGCCCCTCCGCGTCAGACGTTGGTCAATGCCCGGGTTCGCGGCTTTCGTGCATCGACGTTGCGTGGCTTTCCTGCGTCGTTTGTCTTCGGGTTCCCGAGGCCCTTCAACGCGGACATTGGTCAATGCCCGGGTGTGCGGCTTTTGTGTTCCGACGTTGCGTGGGTTGTCGGCGCTGCTCGTCTTCGGTTCGTAGGTCTGCTTTCGGTTCGCCCATCGCCTCGTCGGGCTCGAGGCGGACGTTGGTCAATGCCCGGGTTTGCGGCCTTTGCGCATCGACGTTGCGCGATCTACCCCGGTTTCAGAGATCCAAATGTATGTGGATCGCGCGGTGTCTATCGCGAAAAGGGGCGTTTCGGGGCATTGATCAATGTCGGTGTGTGTGGGAGAGAAGTAGTCGGTGTGTGCGGGGAAGGTGGGTGGGCTCCCGGAATCGGGTCGTGCCGGTGGTGTTCAGGTGGGTGGGGGAAGTTCGCCGGAGCCGCGGACGATCAGGCGGGTCTCGACCAGGTGTGTGGTGGGCTCCCAGTCCTCGCCGTCGAGGCGGCGGAACAGGATGTCGGCGGCGACCCGGCCCATCCGGTACGGGTCCTGCGACACCACCGTCACCGCCGGCTCCAGCAGGTCCGCCAGGGGGAAGTCGTCGAAGCCGACGACCGCGACCCGATGCTGCAGCCCTCGCGCGCGCAGGGCGCGGATCGCGCCGATCGTGATGAGGTTCTGCGCGCTGAAGCAGGCCGTCGGCGGGGTGGCGGAGTCCAGGAGCCGGCCGAACGCGGCCTCGGCCGCCTCGGTGGTGTGCAGGTCGTGCGCGATGTGCGCGGGGTCGGGCCGGATGCCGTGGTCGCTGAGGGCCTCCTTGTAGCCCTGGAAACGGCGCCGGGCGGTCGCGATCGTGTGCAGGTCGCCCAGGAAGGCGATGTCGCGGTGCCCGTGGGCGGCGAGGTGGCGGACCGCGTCGGCGGCGCCCGACTCGTTGTCGACGAGGACGGCGTCGGTGTGCAGGCCGACGGGTGGGCGGTCGACGAAGACGAGCGGCGTGCCGGTGGTGACCTCGCGGGTCAGGTACGCCTGGTTGTCGCTGGCCGGCACGATCAGCATCGCGTCGGCCTGGCGCATCGCGAACGCCCGTACCAGCGCGCGTTCGCGGGCGGGGTCCTCCTCGACGCTGC
Organism: Dactylosporangium sp. NPDC050588; assembly: GCF_040654975.1. Lineage (NCBI taxonomy): Bacteria > Bacillati > Actinomycetota > Actinomycetes > Micromonosporales > Micromonosporaceae > Dactylosporangium > Dactylosporangium sp. NPDC050588. Next base: position 64,814 of record NZ_JBFAJA010000030.1, read on the forward strand.
CGGCGAAGACCATCACGTCGCGGGCGTGCGCGACGTCCTCGAGCGCCCGGTACAGCGCCGAGGAGAACGGGTTGGAGACGTCCTCGAGGACGGCGGCGACGGCGGCGGTGCGGCCGCCCGCGCGGCGCAGGCTGCTCGCGGTGATGTTGGGCCGGTACTCCAGCTGCCTGATCGCCCGCTCGACGGCGCCCGCCTTCGACGGGCTGACGCCCGGCTCGCCGTTGACGACCCGCGACACCGTCTTCGGGCTGACCCCCGCCAGCTGCGCCACGTCGCGCAGCGTCGGGCGGGCACGGGCGGCGCTGTCCACGGCACTCCCTCGCGGCAAGATCGGCTGCACCATTATCGCCGGGCCCGCCAAGTGTCCCCGACGCAGGTCGGTTTGACAACGATGTCAAGTTGACGCCGTACAGCGCCAAGAGCATCAGCCTCGTCATATTGACAATCATGATGAGGTAGGTCGACACTCCTTGACATCGTTGTCAAAGCTGCCTTGAGGAGTTGACATGATGCAACGCAACCGTCCGGCGGCAGGGCTGCTCGCCGTCGCGCTGGTCGCCGCCGGGCTCACCGGCGCGTGCGGCGACGACAGCGGCGACGGCCAGGTGTCGGTCTCGCTGATCACGAAGAACTCGACCAACCCGTTCTTCGTCACCATGCAGGACGGCGCGAAACAGGCCGCCGCCGCCGAAGGCGTCAAGCTGACCGTCGCCGCGGGCAAGGCCGACGGCGACGAGGCCGGCCAGGTGCAGGCCATCGAGGACGCCATCGCCCGCGGCGACAAGGGCATCCTCATCACGCCGAACGGCCCGGGCGTCAACCCGGCGATCAAGAAGGCCCGCGACGCCGGCCTGTACGTCATCGCCCTCGACACCCCGCCGGACCCGGCGGACACCGTCGACATCACGTTCGCCACCGACAACTTCAAGGCCGGCGAGCTCATCGGCAAATGGACCGCCGCGCAGCTCGGCGGCAAGCCCGCCACGATCGCCATGCTCGACCTGTTCAACGACAAGATCGTCTCGGTGGACTACAACCGGGACCAGGGCTTCCTGACCGGCATGGGGATCGACGTCAAGGACAAGAAGCGCAACGGCGACGAGACGAAGACCGGCAGCTACTCCGGCGGCACGTACAGCATCGTGTGCAACGAGCCGACGGGCGGGGCGGAGGACGGTGGCCGTACCGCCATGGAACGCTGCCTGACGAAGAATCCCTCGGTCAACGTCGTCTACACCATCAACGAGCCGGCCGCCGTCGGCGCGCAGAAGGCGCTCAAGGCCGCGGGCACGCAGAACGTCCTCGTCGTCTCCATCGACGGCGGTTGCGACGGCGTCAAGCAGGTCAAGGACGGGCTCATCAACGCGACGTCGCAGCAGTACCCGACGAAGATGGCCGAGCTCGGCGTGAAGGCGATCAAGCAGATCGCCACCGGCGGCGAGAAGCCGAAGGTCACCGGCGGCCTCGACTTCTTCGACACCGGCGTCACCCTCGTCACGGACAAGCCGGCCGCCGGCGTGGAGAGCATCGACAGCACCGCCGCCACCAGCCGCTGCTGGGGCAAGTCATGACCGCGCTCGCTCGTGAGTTCTGCCGTCGCCGGTCGCTGCCGGGGCACCTCGTGACCGCGCTCGCTCGTGAGTTCTGCCGTCGCCGGTCGCTGCCGGGGTACGTCGTGACCGCGCTCGTGAGTCCTGCCGTCGCCGGTCGCCGCTGGGGTACGTCGTGACCGCGCTCGCGAGCACCGCCGCCGAGCAGTTCGCGCTGCGCCGCCGCTCGCCGATCCAGCGGGTCCAGCACGTGCTGCACTCGTACCCGGCGATCAGCCCGTTCCTGGTGCTCGTCCTCTCCTTCGCCGTGTTCTCGCTCATCAACCCGCGCTTCGCCCAGCCCAACGCGCTGTCGCTGGTGCTGCAGCAGGTCGCCGTCATCGGCGCCCTCGCCGTCGGGCAGACACTGGTCATCCTCACCGCAGGCATCGACCTCTCCGTCGGCGCCGTCACGATCCTCGCCATGATGCTGTCCGCGAAGCTCGCCTCGGACGGTGGCATCCCCGGCGTCCTCGCCGTGCTTGTCGGCATCGCCGTCGGTGTCGCCGCCGGCACCCTCAACGGCGCGCTCGTCACCCGGATCGGGCTGCCACCGTTCATCGTCACGCTCGGCACCCTCAGCGTCTTCACCGCGATCGGGCTGCTGTACTCGAAGGGCCAGAGCGTCCAGTCCGCCGACCTGCCGGCACTGCTCAACTGGACCGGGGAGACGTTCGCGATCGGCCGCTTCCGCATCACCGCCGGCGTGGTCCTCGTCGCCGTCCTGTACGTCGTGGTCGGCTTCGCACTCGCCAACACCGCGTGGGGCCGGCACGTGTACGCGGTCGGCGACGACAAGGAGGCCGCCCGGCTCGCCGGCATCCGCGTCGACCGGGTGCTGCTCAGCGTCTACGTCACGGCCGGCGCCATCTACGGCCTCACCGCCTGGATCCTCATCGGCCGCGCCGGCGCCGCCAGCCCCAACGCGATCACCGACGCCAACCTGGAAAGCATCACCGCCGTCGTCATCGGCGGCACCAGCCTCTTCGGCGGCCGTGGCGCCGTCCTCGGTACGCTGCTCGGCGCCCTCATCGTCGGCTTCTTCCGCAGCGGTCTGTCCCTCGCCGGCGTCGACGACCAGTACCGCGTCCTGGCCGTCGGCCTGCTCGTCCTGCTCGCCGTCGCAGTCGACCAGTGGATCAGGAGGGTCCGCGCATGACCGATCCCGTGCTCTCCGCGCGTGGCCTGGTGAAGACCTTCGGCCGGGTCGTCGGCCTCGACGGCGTCGACATCGACCTGTACCCGGGGGAGGTCCTCGCCGTCATCGGCGACAACGGCGCCGGCAAGTCCACGCTCATCAAGTGCCTCACCGGCGCCCTCGTCCCCGACGCCGGCACCCTGTCGCTGGACGGCCGGCCGGTGCACTTCAAACGACCGCAGGACGCCCGCGAGGCCGGCATCGAAACCGTCTACCAGACCCTCGCGGTCGCGCCGGCCCTCGACATCGCCAGCAACCTCTACCTCGGCCGGGAACGCCTGCGCCCCGGCCCGCTCGGCACCGTCCTGCGGATGCTCGACAAGAAGGGCATGCGCCGCGACGCCGCCCAGGCCCTCACCGACCTGGGCATCGGCACCCTGCAGAACATGACCCAGCCCGTCGAGACCCTCTCCGGCGGCCAGCGCCAGGCCGTCGCCGTAGCCCGCGCCGCCGCCTTCGGCAGCAAGGTCATCGTCCTGGACGAGCCGACCGCCGCCCTCGGCGTCCGCGAGTCCAACCAGGTCCTGAAGATGATCGGCGAGGTCCGCTCCCGCGGCCTGCCCGTCATCCTCATCAGCCACAACATGCCCCACGTCTTCGAGGTCGCCGACCGCATCCACATCCAGCGCCTCGGCCGCCGCGCCGGCCTCATCACCCCCCGCTCCCACACCATGTCGGAGGCGGTCGCCATCATGACCGGCGCCACCACCCTGACCGAAACCCCGGGCCGCCCCGACGGCGATAAGGCAGGTGCTGCGTGATCACCGTCGCCGTCCCTGAATCACGACGTGCCGTCCGGCGGGCCCTGCAGCGTGAACGTGCGGGCGTGCGTGGGGTGCGAGTGCGGGTGGTGCTGGTGGTGCCAGAGGTCACGGGCCCGGCGTGGTCCGCCGTACGTCGGGAAGACGTGGCGGGTGCCGGTATCGGTACCGCTCTAAATACCGTAGCAACGCCTTGCAAATCAGCGGCTGGGTGGGTTACGCACCGTCACTGTCGTCGGCGTGGTGGGGTGACACGGCGGGTGGGGTTGCGGCGGGTGACGGGGTGGTGACGGGGTCGAGCTCGTCGTAGCCGCTCTCGACGTCGTTGAAGCCCAGGTACAGCTCGTCGGCGTGATGCAGGTAGCTGTCGGCGGTAGGGGCGGTGGCGGCGGTCCACGTGAAGGTGGTCGGCTGGCCCGGCCGCAGCAGCGGCTCGCGCAGCGGCGGCAGCTGGGACTCGATCGCCGCCCAGTCGAGGGTGAGCCGGCACGGCGGGCCGGGGACGGGCGGCACGTCCCCGTCGAGGACCGCCTCGTCGAGGGCCTCCAGCGCGGTCGCGGCGGCCGGGTCCGTCGCCGCGCGGGCCTGCAGGTCCAGGAAGTGTGTGACGATGCGGACCGCGTCCAGGGACTCGATGTCGCCGGGGTCGGTGATCCGGTCGAACAGGTCCCACGGCTCGCCGTCGCGCTGGGAGTCCAGCAGCGCGGCGACCGTCGCGTCGTGCCGGGGGTCGCCGGTACGCAGGAACGGGTGCAGGTCGAACCCACCGGCGAGGGTGCCGTCCTGCACGACCCAGAGGTGCAGCACCGCCCCGTACCAGAGCGTCATGTACGCGAGATGGTCGTCGTCGTACCGGCGGTCGAACGCGGCCCGGAGCGCGGCGAGGTCGCGGCCGGCGTGGATGTCGCCCTGGCGGGCGCCGCCCGGGCCGACGGAGAACTCCAGCAGATAGCAGCTCACCCGTGCATCTTTCACCCGTCGCACCCGCGCCGACCTGCGGGGGCGGGGTGGGTCCGTTGTCCCGGGACATCGGCCCGTGCTGTCGTGAGCGGCCAGCGAAGCGGCTCGGGCCGCTCACCGGTGTTGCAGGTGTGGCTCAGGCCGGCGCCGGAGCGCAGCGGAGGTGACGGCGTGAGCGCCGCCGATGAAGGAGGCGACAGGCATGAGGCAACGACGGGTGCGCGCCGCGGGGATCGCGGCCGCCGTGGTGGCGCTGGTGGCCGGTGGGGTGAGCGTGCTGCCCGCGCTCGCCGCGGCCGGGCCGACCCTGGCCCAGGTGGCCACGGCGCGCGGGTTCTCGATCGGGACGGCCGCCGGGGTCAAGACCCTCGCGTCCAGCCAGTGGCGGTACGTCGCCGACACGCAGTTCAACTCGGTGACGATGGGCAACGAGGGCAAGTGGGACGCGACCGAGCCGGTGCAGGGCCAGTTCGACTTCGCGGCCGCAGACTTCATCGCCGACTACGCGCGCACGACCGGGAAGCGGCTGCGGGGGCACACGCTCGTCTGGCACAGCCAGCTGCCGGCGTGGGTGAGCGCCGACCGTACCGCCGCGGAACAGCGCCAGGTGCTCCTCGACCACGTGAGCGGGGTGGCCGGGCACTTCAAGAACACGGTCGCCCAGTGGGACGTCGTCAACGAGCCGTTCAACGAGGACGGCACGTTCCGTTCGTCCGTCTGGTACCAGCGGCTCGGTGAGGACTACATCGCCGACGCGCTCACCGCGGCGCGGGCGGCGGACCCGGCGGCGAAGCTGTACATCAACGACTACAACGTCGAGGGCGTCAACGCGAAGAGCACCGGCCTGTACAACCTCGTGCAGCGCCTCCAGGCCCGCGGCGTCCCGATCGACGGTGTCGGCCTGCAGGCGCACCTGATCGTCGGGCAGGTCCCGTCGACGCTGCGGCAGAACATCGAGCGGTTCACCGCGCTCGGCCTGAAGGTCGAGATCACGGAGCTCGACGTGCGGATCCCGCTGCCCGCCGACGCGTCGGAGCTCACCCAGCAGGCCGCGGACTACCGGGCGGTCGTCGGGGCGTGCGCCGCCGTCGCCGGGTGCACCGGGGTGACGACGTGGGGCGTCGGCGAGGCCGACTCGTGGGTGCCGGCGTTCTTCCCGGGGTACGGCGCCGCCCTCCTCTTCGACGAGCAGTGGCGGGCCCGGCCCGCGTACTCGGCGGTCGTCGAGGCACTCGGCGGCACCCCGAGCGTGCCGGAGCCGCCGGCGACGCCGAGCCTGGTGACGGTCGCGTCGTGGCCGTTCGAGACGGGCCTGGCCGGCTGGGGTTCGCGCGGTAGCGAGGTGACGACGGCCAGCACCGCGGCCGCGCACGGCGGCACCGGCAGCGTCCTGTCGTCGGGCCGGACCGCGACGTGGCAGGGCCCGACCCGCCCGGTCCTGGACCTGCTCACCCCCGGCAAGCTGTACACGGTCTCCGCGTGGGCGCGCACCGCGTCCGGGTCGGGCACCGCCAGGCTCAGCATGCAGCGGCAGAACGGCACCGCCACCCGCTACGAGAACGTCAGCGCCGACACGGCGATCAGCACCACGTGGACCCGGCTCTCCGGCGACTACCTGTTCCTGCCGGGCGCGACGGCGCTGTCGGTGTACCTGGAGACGACGGACACGACCGGCGACCTGTACCTCGACGACGTCACCATCCAGACCGAGGGCACCCCCACGTCGGCCTCACCGTCGGTCTCGGCCTCGGTGTCGCCGTCCGCGTCGAGGTCCCCGTCCGCTTCGGTCTCCCCGTCCGCGTCGAGGTCGCCGTCGAGGTCGCCGTCCGGGTCGCCGTCGGTGTCGCCCTCGTCGTCGGCGTCTTCCGGCGGTACAGGCTGCGCCGTGCACTACGCGAAGAACGACTGGGGCGGTGGGTTCGCCGGCGACGTCACGGTCACCAACACCGGCTCGACGGCCGTGACCGGGTGGACGCTGCGCTGGACGTTCGCCGGGAACCAGCAGGTGAGCCAGGCCTGGAGCACGGTGCTGACCCAGTCCGGCGCCGCGGTCACCGCCGTCAACGCCGCCTGGAACGGCACCATCCCCGCCGGGGCTTCGGCGAACTTCGGCTTCCTCGCCTCGTACACCGGCGGCAACACCGACCCGTCGGCGTTCACGCTCAACGGCACGGCGTGCACCCTACGGTGAGCTGACCGCGGTGTAGACGGTGTTCGCCGATGTGCGGCGCAGCAGCGGGTTGTCGAACGTGACGACCGATGCCCGTACGTCGGCGAACACCGCGGACAGGGTGGCCGTGAACGCCTCGTCCGGCGGGTCGTCGGACCAGAGCCCGAAGACGCCGCCGGGCCGCAGGTGCCCGGCGAGGCGGCGCAGCCCGGCGACGGTGTAGAAGCCGCCGTTGCCGGGGTGCAGCAGGTGCCGCGGGGAGTGGTCGATGTCGACGAGGACGGCGTCCGCCGGGCCGTAGCCCGCGTCGCCGTCGGTCAGGGCGAAGAAGTCGCCGTGGACGAACCGGCAGCGCGGGTCCTCGGTCAGCGCCTCCGACAGGGGCAGCAGCCCCCGCCGGTGCCAGCCGATGACGGCGTCGAGGTAGTCGACGACCACCAGGGACCGGACCCGCTGGTCCTGGAGCACGGCGTGGGCGGTGTACCCGAGGCCGAGCCCACCGACGACCACGTCGAGGGGGCCTTCGGGCAGCGCCGCGAGGCCCAGCCGGGCCAGCTCGACCTCCGCGACCGTGAACAGGCTCGACATGAGGTACTCCTCGCCGAGCTTCACCTCGTGCACCTCGACGCCGAGCGACGGTTCCCGCCGCCGGCGCAGGCTGACCTCGCCGATGGGGGTCTGCTGCCAGTCGAGTTCCTCGAACCGCCGTGTCATCGACGCACCCTAGCGTGGCGCCGGCGGGTCCCGCGGCGCAGACTGGGAACATGAGCGAATTTCCGGTCATCTTCCGCGGCTACGACCGGGCCCGTGTCGACGCGTTCGTGGCGTCCACGACAGCGGCGCTGGAGTCCGGCGACCCGACCCGGCGGGCCGAGGCGGCGGCCGCGGCGAACGCCGTCAGCTTCCCGTCCGCCTCGTGGCGCGGCTACGACAAGGCCGCCGTCGACCACTACCTGCGCCGCATCGGCAAGGGCCGCCCGGACGACCGCGCGTAACGCTGCTCCGAGACGCTGCTCCGAGACGCTGTCAAGAGGCGCTGCTAGGAGACGCTGCTAGGAGACGCCCACGGGCTCGCGTCGCCGTGTGGGCGCCGGCGGCTTCGGCGCGGTCCGGCGGTTCGGCAGCGCGAGCCGGAACACCTTCGCCCACGCGGAGGCGACCTGCTTCGGCAGCGGACCGCTCGTGTACGACAGGCCGTACCGCTGGAACAGGTCCTGGATCTTCGGGGCGATCTCCTGGTAGCGGTTGCTGGGCAGGTCCGGGAACAGGTGGTGCTCGATCTGGAACGACAGGTTGCCGGTCATGAGGTGCATCAGCCGCCCGCCGGAGATGTTCGCCGAGCCGAGCATCTGGCGCAGGTACCACTCGCCGCGGGTCTCGCCCTCGATCGACGACTTCTCGAACGTCTCGACGCCCTTCGGGAAGTGCCCGCACATGATGACGGAGTGCGTCCACAGGTTGCGGATCAGGTTCGCGACCGCGTTCGCCGCGATCGTGTGCAGGAACGACGGGCCCGACAGCAGCGGGTGCAGCACGTAGTCCTTCGCCACCTGGCGCCCGATCTTGCGCAGCACCTGCCGGACGCCGGCCTTGAACTGCGGGCTGCGACGGCGTTCCTTCGTCGACAGGTTCCGGCCGAGCTCCAGGTCGTACGCGGCGATGCCGTACTCGAAGAAGCACGCGTTGACGAAGTTCCACAGCGGCTGGCCCAGGTGGACCGGGTGCCACCGCTGGTCCTCGTCGACGCGCATGATCCCGTAGCCGAGGTCGTTGTCGCGGCCGATGACGTTCGTGTACGTGTGGTGCAGCTCGTTGTGGGAGTGTTTCCACTGCTCCGACGGCGACGCGTTGTCCCACTCCCACGTCGTCGAGTGGATCTTCGGGTCGCGCATCCAGTCCCACTGGCCGTGCATGACGTTGTGGCCGATCTCCATGTTCTCGAGGATCTTCGCCACCGACAGGCCGGCCGTGCCGACCAGCCACGCCGGCGGCAGGATCGAGAACAGCAGCACGCCGCGGCTGCCGAGCTCCAGCCAGCGCTGGACCTTGATGACCCGCCGGATGTACGCCGCGTCGCGCTCGCCCCGGCTGTTGATGACCTCGTCGCGGATCGCGTCGAGCTCGCGGCCGATCGCCTCGATGTCCTGCGGCGTCAGGTGGCCGACGGGGTTGACGGGCTTGCGCTGCAACGTGGTCACGTTCGGCGGGTCCTCTCAGCGGCGGGCCGGGGTGGGGTTCGTGATTCGGCCGGCGGGGTCGGCGGCGGTTTCGTGCTTCCAGCGGCAGGGGCCGGTGGCGGTTTCAGGCTTCGAGCCGGCAGGGTCCGGCGGCGGCGGAGATGCACGTCTGGACGAGGACGTTGTCGCCCTCGGCGGCGGTGGTGACCCGGCCGTCGCGCAGGTCCCTGACGGCGCCCTCGCGCAGCGGCAGCACGCAGCCGAAGCAGATGCCCATCCGGCAGCCGGACGGCATCAGGACCCCGGCGGCCTCGCCGGCCTCCAGCAGCGGCGTGCCCGGGCCGGCCTCGACGACCTTGCCGGACCGCTGGAACGTCACCGTGCCCCCGTCGCCGTCCGCGACGACGATCGCGGGCCGGAACCGCTCGACGCGGAGCTCCCGCTTGCCCGTCCAGTGCCGGGTGAGCTCGTCGAGCATGTCGTTAGGCCCGCAGGCCCACGTGTCGCGCTCCGCGAGGTCCGGGACGAGCGCCTCGAGCTCGGCGGGGCAGAGGCGGCCGTCGACGCGGGTGTGCCGCTCGACCAGCCTGACCCTGCCGTCGCGGGCGAGCCCCCGCAGCTCGTCGCCGAAGAGGACGTCGTGTCGTGTCGGCGCGGAGTGTACGAGTACCGCATCCGCCAGCCGGGTGGAGCGCAACATGCCCATCACCGGGGTGAGACCGCTGCCGGCCGTGACGAACAGGACCTTCGCCGCCGCGTCCGCACCGGTGAACTCGCCGGTGGGGCGCTCCAGGCCGAGCAGCATGCCGGGGCGGGCCCGGTCGATCAGGTGGCGGCTGACCGCACCGCCGGCGACCGCGGTCACCGTGACCGTCACCAGCCCGTCGGGCCGGTCGGGCGCGCTGGTCAGCGAGTACGCCCGCCACAGCCGCACCCCGTCGACGTCCACGCCGAGCCGCAGGTACTGCCCGGGCTCGTGCCGCCGCCAGCCGCGCCCCGGGCGCAGCGTGAGGGTGACCGCCCGCTCCGTCTCCCGGTGGACCGCGACGACCTTCGCCCGCAGCACGTCGGCGTTGCGCAGCGGCGCGATCACGTCGAGGTAGTCGGCCGGCACCAGTGGCGTCGTCAGGAGCTCGACGACCCGCCAGGCACCGGCGCGCAGGGCTTGAGCGGCGGCCATGGTTCCAGCATGAGGGGATGTTCAGGATAAAATCATGACCGGTCCGCGTGAATCGAGGCGTGATTCTTGTTCCCTGAAGACAAAACCAGCGCGCTCGGCGCCTTCCGGTTGCAGGCCGGCGTCACCGAGTCACTTCGCCACGCCCTGCCGGAGGTCGCCGGTCACGCCGTGGCCGCCATCGTCCAGGAGGTTCCCGCGTACGCCGGAGCCCTCACCGGCGAGATGGGCACGAAGATCGAGCTGGCGGTCCGCGCCGCGCTCGGCGGCTTCCTCAACCTCGCCTCCCGCAAGACCGGCCCCTCACCCATGGCCGCGTCCCTCGAGGGCGCGTACGCGCTCGGCCGGGGCGAGGCCCGCTCGGGTCGCAGCCTCGACGCGCTCCTCGCCGCCTACCGGGTCGGCGCCAGGGTCGCGTGGCGGGAGCTCGCCGCCGTCACCGTCGGCGCCGGCATGGCGGCACCGGACCTCGCGCGCTTCGCCGAGCTGACCTTCGCGTACATCGACGAGCTGTCCGCGGCGAGCGTCACCGGCCACTCCGACGAGCTCGCGACCTCCGGCCGCGCCCGCCGCCGCGCCCTGGACCGCCTCGCGCAGAGCCTCCTGGTGGGCGAGCCCGCCCAGGCCGTCGCCGCGGCCGCGACCGCCGCCGAGGCCGCCGACTGGACCGCGCCGCAGACCCTGACCGCGGTCCTGCTCCCGGACAGCGGCATCCGCGCTGCCCGGCCCGTCGTCGACCTGCTCGACCCGCGGACCCTGCAGACCACCGTCGAGCACCTCCGCGACACGTCGGTCCTGCTCGTCCCCGACGCCCACGGCGCCGCCCGCGGTCACCTGCTGCGCCTCGTCGCCCCGCACGGCGCCGTCACCGGCCCGCCCGTGCCGTGGTCCCTCGCCCGCCACTCGTTCGAGCGCGCCGTCCGCGTGTCCCGGCTCTTCCCGGGCGCCGCCCCCGTCGACACCGAGGAGCACCTGGTCGACCTCGTCGTCACCGCCGACCCCCGCGCCCTGGCCGACCTGCGCGAACAGGCCCTGGCCCCGCTGGCCGGCGAGCGCGAGTCCACCGTCACGAAGCTCGTCGAGACCCTGCGCAGCTGGCTGCTGCACCAGGGCCGCCGCGACGACGTGGCCGCCGACCTCTTCGTCCACCCGCAGACCGTCCGCTACCGCGTGGCCAAGCTCCGCGAGCTGTACGGCGACCGCCTCCGCGACCCCGAGTGGCTCCTCCTGCTGACCGTCGCCCTCGGCGCCCGCACCGTCACTCCCTGACACCCTCCAGCTGTGGGTCAGTGTTGCGGGTGCCAGTCGCCGAGGTAGGTGTCGACGGTGGCGGCGGCGGCCTGGGTCGGGGTCAGCTGGGGGCGGTCGGCGGTGATCGCGGCGCCGGGGCCGCGGTTGTGGAACTCGGCGTAGCGGGCGTCGCGCCAGGACCAGGTGCCGAAGTCGGTCCACGGGGCGGCGGCGATGTGCGCGCCGAGGGTCGAGTCGCGGATGACGGTCTGGGCGATCGCGGCCGGGTCGTTGCTCGGGTGCCACGGGCGGCCCAGGAAGACCGTGCCGGCGGGGGCGTCGCTGGTCAGCTTGCTGTCGACGATCAGGAAGCCGGACGGGTTGGCGATCGACGTGCTCGCGGCGGTCACGTAGCCGTTGTTGGTGGTCGAGCCGCGGTTCAGCGAGCGGATCTCGCAGCGGTCGAAGACGGCGGTGGCGCGGCCGAAGATGAAGTCGACGTCGCCCTCGACGTAGCACTTGCGCAGGTAGACGCGGCTGACGGTGGCGGCGTCGGGGGTGTTGACGTACAGGGTGTCCTGGTTGCCGAGGAAACGGACGTTGTCGAAGGCGACGCGGTCGGCGCGGGTGAGGACGGCGACGGCCTGCTTCGAGGTGATCTCGGGGTGGGCGGCCTCGTCGAAGTCGTTGGCGAAGGTCAGGTTGCGGGCGGAGAAGCCGGCGCCGGAGATGGTGACCGAGGCGCTGCCCGAGGTGCCCCACGTGCCGCCGTCCGGGCGAGGGGTGCCGTTGGCGCGGTCGTCGACGATCACCACCTGGGTGGGGTCGGCGCCCTGGCCGCGCAGCACGATGCCGGGCTTGTCGGCGGGGATGATCACCTGGCCGCGGTAGACGCCGGGCCTGACCTTGATGGTGAACGGGCCGGGGTTCCCGGACGGCACGGCGTCCACGGCGGCCTGGATGCTGGTGTGGTCGCCCGAGCCGTCGGCGGCGACCGTCAGGTGCGGGCCCGGCCACGCGCCGGCGGGTGACGCGGCGAGACCGGCGGTGGCGCTGCCGGCGACCGCGCCGAGCGCGGCGGTGAGCAAGGTTCGGCGGGAGGTCATCCATCGAGCTTTGCAAACGTTTGCTACCCCTGGCAAGACCCGAGACGCTCAGGAATGCGCTTTCATAACGGGTTTTCATGAAGGGCGGGCGCCGTCATAGCGCCGGAGGATGGTCCGTCGCGGGATTACCCGCCGGTAGCGGAGTGGCTCCAGACTGGCCTGGCATTTATCGATGCCAATATGAGGAGCCCGCCATGCACCACCTCAGACGGCTCGCCCTGGTCGTCGTCGCGGCGCTCGCCGTGACGTTCGGCGGCGGCCAGGTCACGCCCGCGCTCGCGGCCAACCCGTACGAGCGCGGCCCCGCACCCACCGTCGCCTCCATCGAGGCCACCCGCGGGTCGTTCGCCATCGGCCAGACCACGGTGGCGCGCGGCAGCGTCACCGGGTTCGGCGGCGGCACCATCTACTACCCGACCAGCACGACCGCCGGTACCTTCGGCGCCGTCGCGATCTCACCCGGCTACACCGCGTCGCAGTCCAGCGTCGCCTGGCTCGGCCCGCGCCTCGCCTCGCAGGGCTTCGTCATCATCACCATCGACACCCTGTCCACCCTGGACCAGCCGGCCAGTCGCGGCCGCCAGCTGCTCGCCGCGCTGGACTACCTGACCGGCAGCAGCTCCGTGCGCACGCGCATCGACGCGAGCCGGCTCGGCGTCATGGGCCACTCCATGGGTGGCGGTGGCAGCCTCGCCGCGGCCACGACCCGGCCCGCGCTGCAGGCCGCCATCCCGCTCACACCCTGGAACACCACGAAGACCTGGTCCACGGTGCAGGTCCCGACGCTCATCATCGGCGCCGAGAACGACAGCGTCGCGCCGGTCGCCTCGCACGCCGAGCCGTTCTACACGAGCCTGCCGGCGAGCCTCGACAAGGCGTACCTGGAGCTCAACAACGCCTCGCACTCGGCGCCCACGTCCAGCAACGTGACGGTCGCGAAGTACAGCATCTCCTGGCTCAAGCGGTTCGTCGACAACGACACCCGCTACGAGCAGTTCCTGTGCCCCAAGCCGTCCGGGTCGGCGATCGAGGAGTACCGCGACACCTGCCCGCACTCGGGCTGACGAATTCCGTCCGTCAGTACACAAGCAGGACCCGCCGGGAGGGGGGAAACATTCCCGGCGGGTCCGTCTTGTCACGGCGCCCCTACGGCAGCGTCACCCGCTGCGCGTTGGTCCCGTTGCAGTCCCAGATCTGCATCTGGGTTCCGTCGGTGGTACTGCCCGACGGGTCGTCCAGGCAGCGTCCCGACTGCGGGTTGCGCAGCGCCTGGCTGGCGGACACGTACGTCCACTGCTGCGCCCCGGTGCCGTTGCAGTCCCACAGCTGGACCTTGGTGCCGTTGGCGGTGCCGCTGGCGCTGACGTCGAGGCACTTGCCCAGCGCGCGGACGGTCCCGTCGCCGGGCAGGGTCCACTTCTGGGCGGCGGTGCCGTTGCACGTCCAGATCTGGACCTTGGTGCCGTTGGCGGTGGCGCCGGCGTTGACGTCCACGCACTTGCCCACGCCGGTGAGGGTGAGCGGCCCGCCCGTACCGCCGCCGCCTCCGCCACTGGAGATCAGGAAGCGGTTGTTGGCGGTGTTCCAGTGCGTCGCCAGGTAGGACCCGGCGGGCGGGTTGGTGTTGAAGTAGTCGTTCTTGTTGCAGTCCAGACGGTTGTCCTGGGCCTGGTCGGTGCAGACGATCCGCATGACCGTGCCGGGGCCGTCGTTGTAGCACATGATGTCGTAGTCGTCGGTGCAGTGGCCGTACGCGGTGTGGTTCGGCGACGAGCTCATCACCGCGCCCATCGCGTGGGTCAGCTCGTGCGCGGCCGGACCCGCCGACCAGCAGCCCGAGTCGACCCGGCTGAACGAGGCGCCGGAGTTGTTGGCGTTGTCCTGCCCCGGCCGGTCGTCGAGGGTGACGTACGCGACGCCGCACAGCGCGGTGGCGTCCACGTACATGAGGTACTTGCGGTCGGTGCGGTTGAAGCCGAGGGCCTTGATCGCGTTGACCGAGTTGCCGAAGTCGCTGAGCGCGCTGTTGGCGATCGCGACGTTCGTGACCGTGATGTTGCAGCTGCTGTCGGTGACGAACCGGACGTGCCGGGTCCCGCCGGTCTGCGCGGCGGAGGCGCTGTAGATGTCGTCGACCTGGGAGGACCAGGTGCGGATCGACGCGAGGTACTGGTTGTAGCGGTCGGCGTTGCCGGAGCCGCGCACGTACAGGACCTGCACGCGGTTGCCGGACACGCCGTCGCCGTCGCAGACGACGCTGAGCGGGTTGACCGCGAGCCCCGTCAGCGGCGGCACCGACTTGGACACGTCGAGGCCCTGGAACGGCGCGTCAGGGCCGTGCGTGCAGGCGCCCGGCACGGCCTTGACCTCGAGCAGGCCGGCGCAGCGGCCGGTGCCCGCCTTGAACCCGCCGTAGACGAGACCCCGGGCGGGGTCGTCGGCGGGCATCTTGAACGTCGCGGTTTCGCCGGCGCTGGCGACCGCGGTGTGGGCTCCGAGCCCCGCCGCGACCAGCACGAGTGCGGCGGCGGCGAGCAGGAGGCGGTGCGGATGGATGGAACGTCTCATGACTACTCCCGGTGGCGGCCGGTTCGTGACATCGTGACATCGATGTCACAGGTTTGTAGCCAGTGTCGTCCTCACTATCACTTAGGTCAATATGTGCGGATCTCCGGCCCGGGATCTCAGGAGGTCAGGGCCGCCGCGAGCCGCACCGTGCCGGTCTCATCGAGGTGCGTGACGCGCCCCTTGCCGGCGGTCTTCGCCGCGTACATCGCGACGTCCGCGTCGTGCAGCAGCTCGTCGATCCCGGCGTGCCCGCGCCGGCCCGCGACCCCGATGCTCGCCTGCGGCAGCAGCTGCGCCCCGGCGCTGCCGGTCGCTCCCAGCACCGCGTTCGGGACCGGCTCCTGGATCGCCGCGAGGAGCCGGCCGGCGACGTTCACGGCGTCGCCGGCGGCGTCCATGCCGTCCAGCACCACCGCGAACTCGTCGCCGCCGAGCCGGGCGGCCGTGTCGGCGCCGCGGATGCCGTCCCGGAGCCGCTGCGCGACCGCGACCAGGAGCTGGTCCCCGGCGGCGTGCCCGTAGGTGTCGTTGACCTGCTTGAACCCGTCCAGGTCGATGAGCAGCACCGCCACCGGGCCGCCCCGGCGGGCCCGGACGAGGGCGTGGCCGAGGTGCTCGCGCAGCAGCGACCGGTTCGCCAGCCCCGTGAGATTGTCGTGGAACGCCTGATAGTGCAGGTCGGCGGCGTGCTCGGCGTTGACCAGGCCGAGGGACGTCTGCGCGGCGAGGGTCGCGAGCGACGGGCGCACCTCGGCGGACCCGTTGCCGACCAGGAGGTCACCGAAGTGCTGCTTGTCGGAGCGCAGCGGGATCCGGACGCCGCCGCCCTCCGCCGCCGGCGGCACCGGGCCGGTCAGGAGCTCCACCGGTACAGGACCGGCGGCGGACACCACGAGGTCGTCGACGACGGTGACGGCCCACCCGCCGGGGATGCCGTCGAGCAGCTCGACCGCCGCCTCCGCGCTCAGCCGCAGGATCGTCTCCCGGTCCTGCGTGGTCGCGAGCGTCGAGCCGAGCCGGGCGAACACCCGCTCCCGGGCCGCGGCCCGCTCCTGGCGCCGGGTCGACTCCGCGACCGCCGCCGTGAACAGCGCGAGCGGCGGCACCCCGGGCGCCTGCTGGAGGAACTGCGCGACGTGCGACGGCTCCGTCAACGCCACCCCGGCGACCGCGGCGGCGAAGACGAGCACCGTGAACGCGAGCACGTGCCGCCACGTGCCGTACAGGCCGCGGAACGACACGAACACGAACAGCAGCCCCAGCGTCGCCACCCAGTCCCGCATGCCGAGACCGATCGCGAGCAGGGCGAGGGCCTCGAACGGGATCATCCACGCGGGGAACGTGCCCAGCCGGTACCGGCGCAACCACCACCCGGCGAGCGCGACCGCGGCCACCGCGGCGGCGACCCGCGCCGTGACCGGCCCCGTGCCGTGGCCCAGCACCCGGGGCAGCACGGTGACGAGATTGAAGACTCCGAAGCTCACGAAGAGCCAGCGGATCCGCTCGCCCAGCTGCTTCGGCGGCGCGAGCCGTCGGAGATTCATACCCCCGTCATCGGCAGATCCTCGGTCGACGTGAGCGGTGACGGACCGCTACCCTGTCCGCACGCGATACCGCTCAGCTCGGCACCACTCCGGCCGAACAAGACGTCGGCCGGGAAACACCGGCACAGGACGAGGCGGTGAGGTCAGGCGTTGGACGAGCCGGAGCGGCGCGCTGACACGCTGGCCGACGGTGTCCGTCGGCTGCTGCTGTTCTACGCCCCGCTCTTCGCCGTCGCCCTCGGCTGGGCCGTCGCCCGCGGGCTCGGCCTCAACGGCTTGACGATCCTCGGGTGGCTGCCCGGGGCGCTGTCCCTCGCCGTCGCCTCCTGGTTCCTGTTCCAGGCGTCCCGGCTCGACCGGCTCGCCCCCGCCGGCCGGCGCTTCTGGCGGCTCATGGGCATCGCCGCGCTGCTCATCGCGCCCGCCACGAAACCCCTGACCGAGGCGAGCCTCGGCGGCCGCAAGTCCGGCCCCGTCCTCACCGGCGCCGTGCTGCTGCTCAGCATCGCGCTGCTGCTGGTGCTGTGGGGGCTGCTCCGGCTGCCGACCCGCAGCCGAAGTCGCGGCGACTGGCTGCGCCTCGGCCTCGACGCCGCGACCGTCCTGGTGTGCTCGGCGACGTTCCTGTGGCAGTTCGTGCTCGAGCCGATCTCCGACGCCCGCGCCGACCTGCCACGCGCCCTGGGGCTGCTGGTGCTGAGCCTGCTGTGCCTGCTCGCCGTCCTCGCCGTCGTGAAGCTCATCCTCGTCGGCACCGACGCCGTCGACATGCTCGCGCTGCAGTCCCTCGCCGGCGTCGTCGTGCTCGGCGCGGTCGGGTCCGCGCTCGTGCCCGTGCTGCAGAACGACCGGCTCGCCGGCGTCTCCGACATCATCACCACCGCCGAGGGCACGATGGTCGGCCTCGCCGGGGTCGTGCAGCTGCGCCGCGTCCGGCCGGCGACCGTGGTGCGCCGGCGGCGCCGCCCGTACAGCATCCTGCCCTACTTCGCGGTCGTCGGCGTCTACCTGCTGCTCGTCGCGAACAGCGGCGACGGCCCCGTCCTCGCCGGCGCGGTCGCCGCGACCGCCACCGTCGTGCTGCGGCAGCTGCTCGCCTTCCGGGACAACGACGCGCTGCTCGGCACGGTCCGCGAGCACCAGCGGCTCCTGCACGAGCAGGCGACCCACGACGCGCTCACCGGCCTGCCGAACCGGGCCCTGTTCAACGACACCCTCGACGCGGCCTTCCACGGCGCCGCGATCCTGGTCGACCTCGACGACTTCAAGACCGTCAACGACACCCTCGGCCACCACGTCGGCGACGGCCTGCTCGTCGAGGTCGGCCGCCGGCTGCGCGCCGCCGTGCGCCCCGGCGACCTCGTGGCCCGCCTCGGCGGCGACGAGTTCGCGGTCCTGCTGCCACTCGCCGACGAGGCCGCCGCCGGTGAGGTCGCCGAACGGATCCTGGCCGAGCTCGCCAACCCCGTCACGACACACGGCCACCTGCTGACCGTGAACGCCAGCGTCGGCGTCGCGCAGCGCCCCGCTTCCGACGACCCCCAGCTGCTGCTCCGCCACGCGGACATCGCCATGTACGCCGCGAAACAGGCCGGCAAGGGACGGTTCGCCCGGTACAGCCCGTCGCTGGCAGGTCTGCTCGCCACCCCGGCCCAGCGCGCCGACGAGCTCCGCGCCGCGATCAACGCGGGCCGCGTCGAGCTCACCCACGAGCCGATCGCCCGCCTCACCGACGGCGCCGAGGTCGAACGCCGCCTCAGCGCCCGCTGGCCCTCCGTCGACGTCGCCGACCTGACCGTGCCCCTCGTCCGCTGGCTGCTCACCGAGGCGTGCCGCGTGACACCCCCGGGCCGCCCGTTCACCGTCGACGTGAGCCGCTCGGCGCTGCTCGCCCCCGGCTTCCCGCACGACGTCGCCGGCATCCTGGCCGCCGCGTCCGTCGCCCCCGCCAGCCTCACCCTGGCCGTGCCGGCCGCTCTCGCGGGCGAAGACACCGGCGAGGGTACGGGGGTGCGCGGCGCGCTGCAGGAGCTCCGCGCGATCGGCGTCGGCCTGGCCCTGGACCACACCGGCACCGCACACGCCCGCCTCGACCTGCTGGTGTCGCTGCCGTTCACACGCCTGGTGCTGGACGCCGCCCTGTTCCCGACTGCCGGCCCAGTCCCCGCGACCGCCCCCTTCTCCCCGTCCCCGGACGGCCACTTCTCCGCGAACGCCCCTTTCCCCGCGGACGGCCGCTTCGCTGCGAATGCCCCCTTTCCCGCAGACGGCCGCTTTTCCACAGACACTCCCTTCTCCGCGGACGGCCGCTTCGTCGCTGATGCTCCCTTTCGAGCAGATCACCCCTTTTCTCCGGGTAGCCCCTTCTCCGTGGACGACCTCGACCGCCGCCGCGATGCCCTCGTCGACGCCGTTGCCCGACTGGTCGCTGCAACGGGCGTAGAGACGGTGATCAGTGGCGTCAGCGACCCTGGCCAGGTGGCGCGCCTACGGCACCTCGGGTTCACACTCGGCTCGGGCCCAGCCGTCACCGCGGTCGGCGACCTCCGCCTCTCGAGCCACTGACGCAGGGGCCTCGCGCCGGCAGTCGAGCCCGTGCGGCGAGCGAGGGGCACGCCCGTTGCGGCGACCAGACGGGCCACCGAAGCCACTCGGGCGCGGGCCTGAACCGCCCGAGCCCGGCCTGGCACCTGCCGCGCCCGCCCGTGTCCGGAACTGCCGGCCTCGCCCGTGTCCGGAGACCCCCGAGCCCCACCCGCGTCTGGAAACTGCCGCGCCTGCTCGAGTCCGGCCAGCCTGCCCGCTGCCGCTGTCACCCGAGCCGCCGGCCTGAAACCACCCAGGTCACTGCCTCGAAGTCACCCGTGCGCAGAGGAAGTCACCCGTGCGCAGAGTGCGAGCCAACTGGGCCGGCCTGAAGTCGCTCAAGCCCGGCCTGAAGTCACCCGAGCCGCTGATCGAGGCCACAGCTCAGGCTGCTGGCTCGACGCCCTTCCAGGGCCGCCGACCCGCGGAACATCCCGGCGCCTGCCGGAAGTCTCCGCGCCATCGATCCGGAGCTCTCCCGGGCTGCTGGCCCGACCACTCCGCAACCCTCCCGAGCCGCCGACCTGACCGCGGGCCTGACCCGACCGTGAGCCCGACCCGACCGCGGGCCTGACCCGACCGCGGGCGTGACCCGACCGCGGGCGTGACCCGACCGCGGGCGTGAGCCCGACCTAGCCGTGGGCCCGACTTGACCGCGGGGTCGCGATGTCGCGCGCGCGTGGTCGCGCGGGCGTCGCGGGCGCGGGCGTTGCGGGCGACCGGGCGGCTGGTGGTGCGGGGGAGGCCTTGCTGCAAGCTGCTGCGACCACCCCATGGCGGAGGACGGCCGGAGGTTCTCGGTGGCGGCGTTCCTTCTTCAACACCGTAACGCATGCCTGCAAATCGTGATTACGGCGAGGAATGAGCCCCGTGCGGAACGTAGTGAGCCGGCACGGGCGCTGCGAGCGGGCATGAAAGGTCACCGGCAGTCACGAGAGAGCGCTCTCCAGTGATCGGCGCAGCGGGCGGGAGGGGAAGAGGCAGGTCGGAGGGCGTCACGCTTCGTACGGATCGAAAAATAAGTGCGGCGCGGAGCGGCTGGCCTCTTGACAGGGCCGCCCGATCGGGCAACCCTCGTCCTTGGAGAGCGCTCTCCCACCCCGACTCCGGAGCCGCCGTTCACGGTGCCGGAGTGACACACCCCCCGGATGGCCGGACCGAGCACCACCGTACCCCTACGGTGGCGCTGCCGGCTGCCGCCCGCCCTGAAACCGGGAGCAATTGATGCTGACCGCCGCACGACCGGCGCGCCGCCGCCGCCGGAATCTGATCATCGCGTCCGCCGCCGCCATGCTCATGCTGGCGACGTACGCGGTGACCACGACCTTGACGGCCTCCGCGGCCGACACCCTCCTCTCGCAAGGCAAGACCGCGCTGTCGTCGTCCGACGAGAACGGCGGCACCCCCGCCTCCGCCGCGTTCGACGGCAACACGACCGGCACCCGCTGGTCGTCGGCCGCGTCCGACCCGCAGTGGCTGCGTGTCGACCTGGGGCAGACCGCGACGATCACGCAGATCAAGCTGTACTGGGAGACCGCGTACGCGACGGCGTTCAAGCTGCAGACCTCACCGGACGGCAACACCTGGACCGACATCAAGTCGGTGACCGGGGCGACCGGCGGCGCGCAGACCTACGACGTCACCGGCTCCGGCCGGTACGTGCGGATGTACGGCACCGCCCGCGCCACCGGCTACGGCTACTCGCTGTGGGAGTTCCAGGTCTACGGATCGTTCGGCGGCACCAACCCCGGCACCTGCAACACGACGGCCAACGCCGCGCAGGGCAAGCCCGCCACGGCGTCGAGCGCCGAGAACGCGGGCGCCAACGCCGCCGGCGCGGCCGTGGACGGCAACACCGGCACCCGCTGGTCCAGCCAGTTCAGCGACCCGCAGTGGCTGGCCGTCGACCTCGGCAGCAGCCAGTCGATCTGCCAGGTGACGATCAACTGGGAGGCCGCGTACGGCAAGGACTTCCAGATCCAGACGTCGCCGGACGGCAACACGTACACCACGATCAAGACCGTGACCGGCGGCACCGGCGGCATCCAGACCCTCGACGTGACCGGCACCGGTCGCTTCGTCCGGGTGTACGGCACCGCCCGCGCGACCGGCTACGGCTACTCGATCTGGGAGTTCATCGTCCGGACCGGCACCGGCCCGACGTCGAACACGCCGTCGCAGCCGACGTCCCCGTCCCCGTCGACGACCCCGTCGACGTCCACCGGCCCGATCCAGGGCGGCGGCGACCTCGGCGCCAACGTGATCGTCTTCGACCCGTCGCAGTCCAGCGCGACGATCCAGGCGAAGCTCGACCAGGTCTTCACGCAGCAGGAGACCGCGCAGTTCGGTCCCGGCCGCATCCAGTTCCTGTTCAAGCCCGGCACGTACAGCGGCCTCAACGCCCAGATCGGTTTCTACACCTCGATCAACGGCCTCGGCCAGAACCCGCAGGACGTCCGGATCAACGGTGACATCACCGTCGACGCCGGCTGGTTCGGGGGCAACGCGACGCAGAACTTCTGGCGTTCGGCGGAGAACCTGTCCGTGTACCCGGTCAACGGCATCGACCGGTGGGCCGTCGCGCAGGCCGCCCCGTTCCGCCGCATGGACATCCACGGCGGCATGACCCTCGCGTCGCCGAACTGCGGCTGGGCGTCCGGCGGCTACATCGCCGACTCCCGCGTCACGGGCAACATCAACCCCTGCTCGCAGCAGCAGTGGTTCACCCGTGACAGCACGATCGGCAGCTGGAACGGCTCGGTCTGGAACATGGTGTTCTCCGGCGTGCAGGGCGCCCCGGCGAACAGCTTCCCGAACCCGCCGTACACCACGATCAACCAGAGCCCGATCACGCAGGAGAAGCCGTACCTGTACATGGACGCCTCCGGCGCGTACCGGGTGTTCGTGCCGTCGCTGCGCACCAACAGCAGCGGCGCCACCTGGATCAACGGCCAGACCCCGGGCACCTCGCTCGCGCTGACCCAGTTCTACGTCGCCAAGCCGGGCGTCACGGCCGCGACCCTCAACGCCGCCGTCGCGCAGGGCCTCAACCTGCTCTTCACCCCCGGCGTGTACCACCTGAACAGCACCGTCAACATCAACCGCGCCAACACCGTGGTCCTCGGCCTCGGGTACGCCACGATCGTCGCGGACAACGGCGCCCTGCCGATGGCCATCGGCGACGTCGACGGGGTCAAGATCGCCAGCCTGCTCTTCGACGCCGGCCCGACGAACTCCCCGGCGCTGCTGCAGGTCGGCCCGAACGGCGCCAGCGGCAACCACGCCACCGCCCCGAACCTCATCTCCGACGTGTTCCTGCGCGTCGGCGGCGCGGGCGCGGCCAAGGCGAGCGCGGCCCTGATCGTCAACAACAACAACACGATCATCGACCACATCTGGGCGTGGCGCGCGGACCACGGCGACGGCGCGGGCTGGACCTCCAACCCGTCGGACAACGGCCTCATCGTCAACGGCCAGAACGTCCTCGCCTACGGCCTGTTCGTCGAGCACTTCAACAAGTACAACGTGGTCTGGAACGGCAACGGCGGCCGCACGATCTTCTTCCAGAACGAGCTGCCGTACGACCCGCCGTCGGCCGCCGCCTGGTCCCACGACGGGATCGTCGGCTACGCCGCCTACAAGGTCGGCAACAACGTCACCAGCCACGAGGGCTGGGGCATGGGCAGCTACTGCGTGTTCACCACGGACTCGTCGATCGCCGCCTACCACTCGTTCGAAGTGCCCAACACCCCGAACGTGAAGTTCCACAACATCATGACCGTGTCCCTGGGCAAGGGCTCCATCACCCACGTCATCAACGACACGGGCGCCCCCGCCCTCCCGTCGGCGGTGACCCCGTCCAACGTGATCAGCTACCCCTGATCACCATCTGAGAGCAGCAGGACCCACACAGCACACCGAGGGCCGGTCTCCCGAACGGGGAGGCCGGCCCTCGGCCGTTGCGGCACGCCGACAGATCAGGCGTGTGAGACGGTCAGGGCGTAGAACTTGACCTTCGCGCCGTTGGTGGTGCTGTCGGAGGAGGACTGGTTGTAGGAGCCGGCCTTGAAGTACATGCCGTACTGGTTGAACGACGACGGGATCGGGTAGCTGGTGGTGCTGGCGTTGACGGTCAGGTTGATCCGGTTGCCGCCGGAGATGGCGATGACGTAGGACCACTTGACGCCGAGCGGGACGTTGCCGACGAGGTGCAGGGTCTGGCCGCCGTCGGGGGAGTTCTCGGTGCCGAGGTAGATGTCGCCGTTGGGGCGGTAGTACAGCTCCAGCAGCGGCTTCGTCGACGGGCCGCCGGTGCCGAGGTGGACCTGGCCGACGCAGACGTTCTTCGTCACGTTCGGGATGCGCAGGGTCGCGCTCATGCGGTGTGACCCGGCGAGGCGCCAATCCGCGGCGGTGCCGTTCGCGTTCATCTCGCGCAGCTCGGAGCGGGCGTAGTTGGAGTTCGGGGTGGTGACGCCCTTCTCCGGGGCCCAGAAGGTCATCGAGCCGTCGTTCTTGTCGGTGAAGAAGTACGCCGGGTTCGTGTACCCGTTCGGGCCGCGCAGCTGCGACGACGGGATGGTCGTGGGCGCGCCTGGGGAGCCGACGGGCAGCTGCAGCTGCCAGATCGACAGGTCGAAGTTGCCGCCGGGCGCGACCGCGGGGTTCAGGCCGCCGGAGGGCGGCGGCACGGTGCCGCGGGGCAGGGTCCACGTCTGGTTGGCGGCGCCGGTGCACGTCCAGATCTGCAGCCGGGTGCCGTTCGCCGAGCTCTGCCCGGTCGCGTCGAGACACTTGCCGGAGCCGGTGTTGACCAGGGTGCCGTTGGAGGCGGTCCACTGCTGCGCCCCGGTGCCGTTGCAGTCGTACAGCTGGATGAGCGCGCCGTTCGTGGTCGACGCGGCGGTCACGTCGAGGCACTTGCCGAGCGCCTTGACGGTCGTGCCGTCGACGGTCCAGGTCTGGGCGGCGGTGCCGTTGCAGTCGTAGAGCTGGACCGCGGTGCCGTTGGCGGGGCTGGCCGCGGCCACGTCGACGCACTTGCCGCCGAGTCCCGTGATGGGTCCCGCGGTGGCGGCGTTGGCGTCGGTACCGCCGAGCGTCACGGCGACGGCCGCGGTGGTCGCCACCAGGAGGGCGGCGCCGGCGAGGGTGGGTCTCTTCATGGGGGTGTCCCTTGCGGAAGCGGGGGATGGGGATTAGGCAAAGTGGTTAACAATAAACACTCCTATCAATGCCTTGTCAACGAACCCGGGTCGCGCATGTTGACGAACCGTCAGCCATCTGAAATCTTGGATGCCCAGCGACGCAAGAAATTTGCATAACCCGTCAAGATTTTGTGTGCCGCTGTGCAAGCCGCGTAGCAGTCGACCGCCACCGCCTGCTCCGTACACCTCACCGTCCGTCCCCGCCGCCGCGACCAGACAAGCTCCGACAGCCCGCTGGACGTCCTCCCGCGGGCTCGGTGCGTCGCGCCCCCCGCCCCGAGAGGCCAAGACGTCATGAGAACTCGAAAGACCAGGTGGCGGCTCTTTGCCGCGGTCCTGGCGACCGCGGTCATCGCCGCCACGATGCCCCCGGCCGCGCAGGCCGCCGGCGGGCCCAACCTCGCCCTCGGCAAGTCCGTGCAGGCCAGCAGCTCCAACGGCCCGTACGGCACCGGCAACGTCAACGACAACAACGCCGGGTCGTACTGGGAGAGCACCAACAACGTGTTCCCGCAGTGGATCCAGGTCGACCTGGGCGCCAACACGGCCATCGACCAGGTGGTGCTGAAGCTGCCCTCGAACTGGGGCACCCGCACGCAGACCCTGGCCGTGCAGGGCAGCGTCAACGGCACCGCGTTCAACGACCTGTCGGCGTCGGCCGGGCGGGTGTTCAACCAGTCCGCGCAGAACGTGGTGACCATCAACTTCACCGCGGCCAGCGTCCGGTACGTGCGGGTCACCGTCTCCGCCAACACCGGCTGGCCCGCCGCGCAGCTGTCGGAGTTCGAGATCTACGGCGCCGCGGGCACCGTCCAGCCGCCGACCGCACCCGGCAACCTCGCCTACACCCAGCCCGCGTCGGGCCAGATCCGGCTCACGTGGACCGCGTCGACCTCGGCGGCGGGCATCGCCAGCTACCAGGTATTCGCCAACGGCGCGCTGCGGGCGACCGTCGGCGGCAACGTCCTGGTGTACACCGACACGCAGCCGGACACGGCGACGGTCGAGTACTACGTGAAGGCGACCGACCCGGCGGGTAACACGTCGGCGGAGAGCAACCACGTCACCCGGACCGGGACCACCCCGCCGAACGGCACGAACCTGGCCCAGGGCAAGGCGATCGAGGCCAACTCCTCGGTGTTCTCGTTCGTGGCGACCAACGCCAACGACGGCAACGTCGGCTCCTACTGGGAGTCCAACGGCCTCCCCGGCATCCTGACGGTGAAGCTCGGCTCCAACGCCGACATCAGCTCGGTCGTCGTGAAGCTCAACCCCGACACCGCGTGGGGCCCGCGCACCCAGGCGATCCAGGTCCTCGGCCGGGAGCAGTCCGCGACCGGGTTCACGTCGCTGAAGGCCCGCGCCGACTACGGCTTCAGCCCGACCGGCAACCAGAACACGGTGTCGATCCCCGTCAGCGGCCGCGTCGCCGACCTGCAGCTGCAGATCTTCACCAACAACGGCGCTCCCGGTGGCCAGGTCGCCGAGCTCCAGGTCATCGGCACCCCGGCGCCGAACCCGGACCTCGTCGTCACCGCCCTCACGTGGTCGCCGTCGGCCCCGACCGAGGTCACCCCGGTCACGGTCTCCGCGACGGTGCGCAACGCCGGCACCGCCGCTTCCGCCGCCACCACGGTCAACGTCAACGTCGGCGGGGCCTCCGCCGGGACCGCCGCCGTCGGTGCGCTCGCCGCCGGCGCGTCCACGACCGTCACCGTCAACGCCGGCACCCGCGCCATGGGCAGCTACCCGGTGTCCGCGACCGTCGACCCCGCGAACACGGTCGCCGAGCAGAACGAGTCCAACAACGCGTTCACCGCCTCGTCGCAGCTCGTCGTCGCCCAGGCACCCGGCCCCGACCTGCAGGTGCTGAGCGTGTCGTCGAACCCGGCGAACCCCGCGGTCGGCGCGGCCGTCAGCTTCACCGTCGCCGTCAACAACCGCGGTACCACCGCGTCCGGCGTCAACACGGTCACCCGCGTCACCGTCGGCGGCACCACGCTCAACGGCACCACGGGCTCGATCGCGGCCGGCGCCACCGCCAACGTCGCGATCAGCGGCACCTGGACCGCGACCAGCGGCGGCGCGACCATCACCGCGACCGCCGACGCCACCGGCGTGCTCACCGAGACCAACGAGAGCAACAACACCTTCACGCAGTCGATCGTCGTCGGGCGGGGCGCGGCGGTGCCGTACACCTCGTACGAGGCGGAGGCCGGCACCTACCAGGGCACCCTGGTGACCGCCGACTCGCTGCGCACGTTCGGGCACACCAACTTCGGCACCGAGTCCTCGGGCCGCGCGTCGGTGCGCCTCAACAGCCAGGGCAACTACGTCGAGATCACCTCGACCAACCAGGCGAACTCGATCGTCGTGCGCAACTCCGTCCCGGACTCCGCCTCCGGCGGCGGTCAGGACTACACGATCAGCCTGTACGCCAACAACGTCTTCGTCCAGAAGATCACGCTGTCCTCGAAGTACAGCTGGCTGTACGGCACGACGGACGACACCGAGTCGCTGTCGAACTCGCCGCAGGCCAACGCCCGCCGCCTGTTCGACGAGTCGCACGCGCTGCTGGCGTCGTCCTACCCGCCCGGCACCAAGTTCAAGCTGCAGCGCGACGCCGGTGACACCGCGTCCTTCTACTACATCGACCTGATCGACCTGGAGCAGGTCGCGCCGGCGCTCAGCCAGCCCGCCGGGTGCACGTCGATCACCACGTATGGTGCGGTCCCCAACGACGGCATCGACGACTCCGCCGCCATCCAGCGCGCCGTCAACGACGACATGAACGGCGTCATCAGCTGCGTCTGGATCCCGGCCGGCCAGTGGCGGCAGGAGCAGAAGATCCTGTCCGTCGACCCGACCCGCGGCCAGTACAACCAGAAGGGCATCCGCAACGTCACCATCCGCGGCGCCGGCATGTGGCACTCGCAGCTCTACACGCTCACCGAGCCGCAGAACGTCGTCGGCAACATCAACCACCCCCACGAGGGCAACGTCGGCTTCGACATCGACGACAACACGCAGATCTCCGATCTCGCGATCTTCGGCGGTACGACCAACCGCGCCAACCGCGGTCACGGGCTGAACGGCCGGTTCGGGAAGAACACGAAGATCAGCAACGTGTGGATCGAGCACGTCAACGTCGGCGCGTGGGTCGGCCGCGACTACAGCGACACCCCCGCCTACTGGAACCCGGGCGACGGCCTCGAGTTCACCGGGATGCGCATCCGCGACACGTTCGCCGACGGCATCAACTTCTCCAACGGCACGAAGAACTCCCGCGTGTTCAACTCCTCGTTCCGTACCACCGGCGACGACTCGCTCGCCGTCTGGGCCAACCCGCGGGTGAAGGACGCGGCCGTCGACATCGCCCACGACAACCACTTCACCAACAACACCGTCCAGCTGCCGTGGCGCGCCAACGGCATCGCCATCTACGGCGGCTACGGCAACGGCATCGAGAACAACCTCGTCTCCGACACCATGAACTACCCCGGCATCATGCTGGCGACCGACCACTCCCCGCAGCCCTTCAGCGGCACCACGGTCATCGCCAACAACGGCCTCTACCGGTGCGGCGGCGTCTTCTGGAACGAGGACCAGGAGTTCGGCGCGATCACGCTCTTCCCGTCGTCGCTCGACATCGTCGGCGTCACCATCCGCGACACCGACATCTTCGACTCCACGTACGACGGCATCCAGTTCAAGAACGGCGGCGGCAACATGCCGAACGTCGCGATCACCAACGTGCGCATCGACAAGTCCAACAACGGCGCAGGCATCCTCGCCATGTCCGGCGCGCGCGGCAACGCCAACCTGACGAACGTGACCATCACCAACTCCGCCGACGGCAACATCGTCAAGGAGCCCGGCTCGCAGTTCGTCATCAACGGCGGCTGATCATCCGCTAGATCGACGCGGGTCCGTCCTCAGGGGCGGGCCCGCGTTGCGTTGTGTGCTCCTCAGGCGCGGCCCGCGTCGCGTCGCGTCGACAGATGCGGGCCCGCGTCGCGTCGCGTCGGCTCGGCACCCTCCCGGACGCCGTCACCGGCGGTTCCGCACCGTTTCCGGCGACCTCATCACGCGGTTGTGGGCGTGGATGAGGGCGGAGGCCATGGTCGGTGAGCGTTGGGTGAGTGGGACTGCAGGCGACGACCGTCGAGGAGGTTCGCCTCCGCGAGTTCCTCGACCTCGACCGCACCCACGCCCCACGCCCGCGTCGCGCCACGCACCCACGCCCGCGCCACGCACCCACGCACCCACGCCCGCGTCGCGCCACGCACCCACGCCCGCGCCACGCACCCACGCACCCACGCCCGCGTCGCGCCACGCACCCACGCCCCACGCCCGCGTTGCGCCACACACCCACGCCCCACGCCCGCGTTGCGCCACACACCCACGCCCCTCGACCCGCCCAGGCCCGCGTCGCGCCACGCACCCACGCCCACGCCACGCACCCACGCCCCCGGTCGTGCCGCGCACCACGATCCCGTCGTGCCGCGCACCCGCGACGCATCGCGTCGCGCACCACCATCCCGTCGTGCCACGCAGCCGTGACGCGTCGTGCCGCGCACCCACGATGCGCGCGTTGGCGGGCCAGGCGCGGGCCAGGCGCGGGCCAGGCGCGGGCCAGGCGCGCGGGGGCAGGTGCGCGTGTCACCGCGCGAGACAGGCGCGCGCGTCACAGGCAGGCTCCGGTGAGCTCCGCCGTGGCTGCGGGAAGCCGCCAACCCGAATCGACGAGGGGTGGGGCGGCGCCGGGGCGTTCCTCTTGTCAGCGACCCTAGCACCACGCTGCAAATCGTCGGCGTGTCGTGTGATGGATCAATGACGGGAGGTGAAAGGAGCTGGTCAGGACGGAGGGTGCTCGACGCGGACGGAGAGGCGGGTCGTGCCGATGACGATCTCGTCGCCGGGGTTGACGGTGGCGGTGGTGACCTTCTGGCCGTTGACGCGGGAGCCGTTGGCGGAGCCCAGGTCGGTCAGGGTGAGCCGGTTGCCGTCGAAGTCGAGGCGGGCGTGCTGGCGGGAGGCGCCCGTGTCGGCGAGGCGCAGGTCGGCCTGGTCGCCGCGGCCGATGACGGTGCTGCCGCGCTGGACGGCGTGGGCGAAGCCGTCGTCGGTGACGAGGCGGACGCCGCTGTCGGGGCCGCGGCGGGTGCGCTGGTCCGCGCCGGTGTAGACCTGGGCGTCGACGCGGAAGAGGCCGGTCTCCAGGTTCTCGCCGCGGGACACCTCGACGAGGATGTCGCCGTAGACGGCCCAGCCCTGCTCGCCGATGTACTCGGCCTGCGACTGGGCGAGCTCGCGGGCGAGGGCGGCGGCGTACGCGGCCAGGCGCTCGTGGTCGGCGGGGGACAGGACGATCACGTAGCGGTTCGGGACCAGGATGCGGCCGCCGGGGATGCTGGTCTTCCCGGCGTTCGCCTCGGTCTGCATCGCGTTGAGGATCTCCACCGGGTGGACGACGCCTTTGAACACCTTGGCGAAGGCGCCCTCGACCAGGCCCTCGAGACGCTTCTCAAACCGCTGCAGTCCGCTCACGCCTCAACGGTAGCGGGCATGAACGTTTCACGACCGTCGTGGTGCCGACAAGCCCGGAGCCAAGGGCGCTGAGCTGGGAAAAGGACCAGGTCAGGGGTGTCCCGGGACATCGGTGTAACTGGCGTCACCCGGAAGGAGCACCCAGGATCGCCGGTCATGAAGGTCTTGCACAAACGTGGACTCCTCGCGGTGGGCGCCGCCACCGCCCTCGCGGTCACCGGGATCATCGTCCTGCCCGCCGTCAACGCGTCCGCGGCCAGCGGCTGCCGTGTCGCGTACACGGTGAACCAGTGGCCGGGCGGGTTCACCGGCAACATCACGATCACCAACCTCGGCGACGCCGTGAACGGCTGGACGCTCGGCTTCGCGTTCCCCGACGCGGGGCAGAAGGTCGGGCAGGGCTGGTCGGCGACGTTCAGCCAGAGCGGCACCGCGGTCACCGCCCGCAGCCTGGACTACAACGGCAGCCTGGCGACCGGCGCGTCGACGAGCATCGGCTTCAACGGTACGTGGACCGCCGCCAACCCGACGCCGGCGACGTTCACGCTCAACGGCGTGACCTGCACCGGCGGGGTCACGAACAGCCCGACGCCGTCGAAGTCGCCGTCGAGCAGCCCGTCGGTGAGCACCAGCCCGAGCACGCCGCCGCAGGGTGGCACGCCGCTCGCGGCCAACGGGCAGCTGCACGTCTGCGGCGTCAACCTCTGCAACCAGAACAACAAGGCGATCCAGCTGCGGGGCATGAGCACCCACGGCATCCAGTGGTTCGCCTCCTGCGTCACCAACGCGTCCGTGGCCGCGCTTGCCGACGACTGGAAGGCCGACCTGCTGCGGATCGCGATGTACGTGCAGGAGCAGGGCTACGAGACGAACCCGGCCGGGTTCACCAACCAGGTCAACCAGTACGTCGACCTGGCCGAGTCCAAGGGCATGTACGCGATCATCGACTTCCACACGCTGACGCCGGGTGACCCGAACTACAACCTGGACCGGGCCAAGACGTTCTTCGCCTCGGTCGCGCAGCGCAACGCGAACAAGAAGAACGTCATCTACGAGATCGCCAACGAGCCCAACAACGTGTCGTGGCAGGGGATCAAGTCCTACGCGGAGCAGGTCATCCCGGTCATCCGGGCGGCCGACCCCGACGCGGTCGTGATCGTCGGCACCCGCGGCTGGTCGTCGCTCGGCGTGTCCGACGGCACCGACGAGAACGAGATCGTCGCCAACCCGGTGAACGCGCAGAACATCATGTACACGTTCCACTTCTACGCCGCGTCGCACCTGGACAACTACCGCAACGTGGTGTCCCGGGCGGCCGGCCGGCTGCCGCTCTTCGTGACCGAGTTCGGCACGGTCACCTACACCGGCGGCGGCAACGTCGACCTCAACAGCAGCACCGCGTGGCTCGACCTGCTCGACTCGAAGAAGATCAGCTACGCGAACTGGACGTACTCGGACGCGAACGAGAGCAGCGCCGCGTTCAAGCCGGGCACCTGCTCGGCGGGCAGCTGGACGAACCCGAACCAGCTGACCACCTCCGGCGCCTTCCTCCGCGGCCGGATCCGCACCGCCGACAACTTCTGATCCACCCGCGAAACAGGGGGCGGGACGCACACGCGTCCCGCCCCCGACGCACGTCAGAGACGCACGTCAGAGACGCACGTCAGACCAGCAGGGTGAAGTCCCGCTTCACCACGCGGCCGTCCACCAGCACCGTGCGCACGTCCGACGCGGTCACGCACGAGACGACCGCGCCCGCCCGGTCGCCGGGCAGGTGGCCGAGGCCGTCCAGGAGGAGCAGGTCGGCGCGTCCGCCCGCTTCGACGGTACCGACGACGCCGGCGAGACCCACGGCCCTGGCGCCGTCGAGTGTCGCCGCGAGCAGCAGGTCCCCGGCCGGCGGCACCGACGCGGAACCCGTCGCCAGCCGGGCCGTGCGCAGCGTGTCCCGCAGCGGCTCGAACAGGTCCGGCGGGTTGTTGATGACGACGTCGGCCCCGAACGCCGGCCGCGCACCCGCGGAGGCCAGCCGCCCGTACGCGGACCCGCCGTGCCCCATCACCGCCTCCACGGTCGGCGTCACCACGACGGCCGTGCCCGACCCGGCGAGCAGCTTTGCGTCGTCGGCGGTGACCGCGTTGAGGTGCACGAGCTGCAGGTGCGGGCCGAGCAGCCCTTCGTCGTGCAGCCGCCGCACGCACGGGCCGGCGACGTGCGCCGCGACCATCACGCCGAGGTCCCGGCCCCGCCTGACCTCGGCGGCGGCGGTGTCCCAGTCGCCGTACTCGGGGCCGAGGATCGACAGCGCGCCCGTGACCCGGCCGGTGGCGCGCCCGAGCGAGGCGGGGTCGCAGAACCCGACCACGGCGCGGATGCCGGACGTCTCGAACGCCTCGACCACCGCGTCGGTGTGCTCGGGGGAGTGGGTCGCGTTGCTGTAGTCGAAGACCGTGGTGACGCCCGCGTTGAGCGCCGCGCGGGCGCCGAGGAGCGTCGCCCGGCCGGCGTCGGCGGGGGACATCGCGGCCAGAGCCGCGCCGAGCACGTCCACGAAGTACCGGGACATGGGCATGTCGGCGCCGGAGCCGCGCAGCGGCGCCTGCCACACGTGCCGGTGCGCGTCGACGAACCCCGCGGTCACGGTGAGCCCCGTCGCGTCGATGACCTCACACGACGGATCGGCCTGGGCGGCCAGCGAAGGACCGACGGCCGTGATCACGCCGCCGGTGCAGAGGACGTCGGTGCCCGGCAACTCCGGACCGTTGCCGGGCACGACGTGAGCGTTCTGAATGAGCACCTGACGATGCACGTACACCTCCGAGAAAAGCTTTCGTGAAAGCTATCTTGAAAGTTGTGTGCGAGGCAAGG
Organism: Dactylosporangium sp. NPDC050588; assembly: GCF_040654975.1. Lineage (NCBI taxonomy): Bacteria > Bacillati > Actinomycetota > Actinomycetes > Micromonosporales > Micromonosporaceae > Dactylosporangium > Dactylosporangium sp. NPDC050588. The sequence goes on from NZ_JBFAJA010000030.1 coordinate 97,505, forward strand.
CGCGGGGTCAGGTGGCGGTGCAGGTCACCGCCGGCGCCGAGTTGGTGCTGTTCCAGGAGCCGTTGAAGCCGAAGCTCGTGGACTGCCCGGCGCCCAGCTTGCCGTTGTAGCTCACGTTCGTGGCCGTCGAGACGGCCCCGCTGGACGTGATCGCCGCGTTCCAGAACGAGGTGATCGTCTGGCCGTTGGCCCAGGTCAGGCGGACCGTCCAGCCGTTGGTCCCGGCCGCGCCGGCGGTGACGGTCACGTTGGCGCCGAAGCCGCCGCTCCACTCGCTGGTCTTGGCGTAGCTCGCCGAGCAGCCGCCCGGCGGCACCGAGACCGACGCCGACGGTGACGTCGACGGCGACCGCGAGGCCGACGGCGACGTGGAGGGCGACCGCGACGGCGACGCGCTGTTCGAAGGCCCGGGCCCACCGGTGAAGATCACGTCACTGCAGAAGTAGTACGACTGGTCCAGGTGGCTGGCCTGCCAGATCGTGTACATGACGTGCCGGCCGGTCCGGCTCCCGGCGTTGACCTGCGCCTGGTACTGCGGCGCCGGCGCGTACCGTCCGGTGCTGTTGACCAGCTCGAGGCTCGCCCACGTCAGCGGCTGCGTGGTCGGGTCGAACCCCTGCTTGGTGATGTAGATGCGCAGGTAGTCGGCGCCGTGCTGGGCGGCGTCGGTGAGGGTCAGCGTGAAGTTGTTCGGCTTCGTCGCGGCGACCCACGCCCCGACGGTGTCCATGGAGGCGTACCGGCCGTTCTGCGTACGCCCACCGCTGCACAGCTGACCGTCGGGGATGGCGGCCTGGTGGTTGCCGGCGACGCCCTCGCGGTAGAGGCCGTTCCAGTTCCACATCGTGTCCGGGTTGGTCTGCCAGGCCTGGGCGCACATCGGGTCGGTCTGGGACATGTTCGGGTTCTGGAAGTCGCTGCCCCACCTGGCCCAGCAGCCGTAGTTGCGCGACGGCGGGTCGGTGACCGAGCCGTGCGCGGCGGCGGGACTCTGCGCGACGACGACCGCGGCCACCGCGGCGGCCAGGGTGGCGACCGCGCCGATGGCGAACGGTCTCATACGGGCTGAAAGTTGCACTGGGAACTCCGTCACGTCGATGCGAGTTGCATGCATGGCGACGCCTGCGGCGCAGCTCAGATGCTGTCCGCGGCGCTGTGCGGCTCCCACCCACATGATACCCGGGCCATGGATCACCGTGAATGGACAGGTCTCCGATCGCCCATGCGCGACTCTCCGTGCACCGACGGGACCGCCAACGTCGACGCCACCGCGCGTGGCCCTCCACGCACCGGCGGGGACCCGCACCAACCGCGCGACGCCGCCCGTCATGGGCGCACAAACTCCACCGGATCACGGAACCCGCGATGTTCGCCGCTCCCACGGAGCCCGGAGTTCATCGCCCTCGCGACGCCTGTCATTCCACAGCGGCCGAACGCTCCCGCTGCCCCGCGGCCCGCCCCGCTCTGGGTCACGCACCTCTCTGCGCTGCATCGCTCTTCGTTGCGCGCCCGCACAGACGTTGGTCAATGCCATGGTTCGCGGCATCGCGGCATCAATCCAATAGACGTTGCGCGATCCACTCCTCAAGCGATCCCTGAAACCGGGGCGGATCGCGCAGCGTCGATCGCGACAGGGGCTATTCAGGGCATTGACCAACGTCGGTGGGAGGGTTGCGCGGCGCGCCAGCCCGAACAGTTGGGGCGGCGGGGCGGGGACGCGTAGCGGGGCGAGCGGGCAAGGCGGGGCGAGGGGCAAGGACAGAGGGAGGATGCGTAGGCAGCGCGAGGGGCAAGGACAGAGCGAAAGAGGTGCAGGCAGAACGAGGGCAACGACAGGCGAGAACACGAGGAGGGGCCGGGATGGTGCGCGCACGCGCAATTCCAGCCACGCGCGCCGCGCGGGCTGTGCGCCGCTCGCGGCGCATTGGGGTGCGGGTGAGAATCCCCGCCGGGCCCCGCCGCGTCAGCGGTGGGGGGAATTCCAGCTCAGCACTCGATGACGGTGACGGCCAGGCCGCCGCGGGCGGTTTCCTTGTACTTCACCGACATGTCGCGGCCGGTGTCGCGCATGGTGCGGATCGCCTTGTCGAGGGTGACCTTGTGGCTGCCGTCGCCGTTCAGGGCGAGGCGGGCGGCGTTGATGGCCTTCACGCTGGCGATGGCGTTGCGTTCGATGCAGGGGATCTGGACGAGGCCGCCCACCGGGTCGCAGGTGAGGCCCAGGTTGTGCTCCAGGCCGATCTCGGCCGCGTTCTCCACCTGGGCGGGGGTGCCGCCGAGGACCTCGCACAGGCCGGCGGCGGCCATCGCGCACGCCGAGCCCACCTCGCCCTGGCAGCCCACCTCCGCGCCGGAGATGGAGGCGTTGCCCTTGATGAGGATGCCGATGGCGGCGGCGGTGAGGAGGAAGCGGGCGACGCCGTCGTCGGTGGCGCCGGGGACGAAGCGCGTGTAGTAGTGCAGGACGGCGGGGATGATGCCGGCGGCGCCGTTGGTCGGGGCGGTGACGATGCGGCCACCGGAGGCGTTCTCCTCGTTGACGGCGAGGGCGTAGAGGTTCACCCAGTCGAGGACCTTCAGCGGGTCGGCGCCGTCGGCGGAGGCCTTCAGGTCGCGGTACAGTGCCGGCGCCCGCCGCGGCACGCGCAGCCCGCCGGGCAGGACGCCGTCGCGGGAGCAGCCCCGGTCGACGCACGCCTGCATGACGGACCACAGATGCAGCAGCCCGGCCCGGGTCTCGGCGTCGGGGCGCCAGGCGCGTTCGTTGGCGTACATGACGGCGCTCACCGGCAGGTCCAGCGAAGCGCACAGGGCCAGCAGCTCGCCGCCGGTCGCGAACGGGTGCGGCAGCCGCGTGGTGTCGGGCACGATGCCGGTGTCGCCGACCACGAAGCCGCCGCCGACGGAGAAGTACGTGCGTTCGAGCAGCGGCGCGCCGTCGGCGGAGTGGGCGGCGAACCGCATGCCGTTCGGGTGCTCGGGCAGCGACTTGCGCCGGTGTAGGACGACGTCGTCGTCGACGGAGAACGTGACGGCACGGCCGGTGGCGAGGCGGAGCAGGCCGGTGCGGCGGACGTCGTCGACGCGTTCGTCGGCGGTGTCGGTGTCGACGGTCGCCGGGTCCTCCCCGAGCAGGCCGAGGACGACGGCCTTCGCGGAGCCGTGGCCGTGGCCGGTGGCGCCGAGCGAACCGAACAGCTCCGCCCGCACCCGGGCGACCGGCAGCCCGTCCAGCGTCGACGCGAAGCGGCGGGCGGCGCGCATCGGGCCGACGGTGTGCGACGACGACGGGCCGATGCCGACGGAGTACAGGTCGAACGCGCTCAGCGCCACCGGGCTCACCCGACCAGGGCGGCGTAGGCGGCGGCGTCGAGCAGCTCGGGGGCGGCGCCCGTGAGGCGGAGCGTGAAGAGCCAGCCGCGCCGGTACGGGTCGTCGTTGACCGCTCCCGGCTCGGTGGCGATGAGCGGGTTGACCGAGACGACGACGCCGTCGGCGGGCGCGACGAGGTCGCTGACGGACTTCGTCGACTCGATCTCCCCGCACGGCTCGCCGGCGGTGACCAGCGTGCCGACCTCGGGCAGCTGCACGTAGACGATGTCGCCGAGCGCGGACGCGGCGAACGCGGTGATGCCGACGACGCCGTCGGAGAACCACTCGTGGTCACGCGTGTAGGACAGGTGCGACGGGATCGCGGACATGGCGCTCTTTTCCGGCTGGTTCGACGACATGACGTTCACTTCGGCGGAGCGACGTAGAAGGGCAGTTGCACGACTGTGGCGTCGACGCTGGCGCCGCGGACGTCGACGGCGAGCCGGGTGCCGGGCTCGGCGAGGGCGGGCGGCACGTATGCCATCGCGACGGGATGGCCGAGGGTCGGCGACAGCGCGCCGCTGGTGACGGTGCCGGCGACCGCGCCGGTCGCCGGGTCGAGCACCTGGTAACCGGCCCGCGGCGCCCGCCGGGAACCGGTGACGAGGCCGGCCAGGACCTCGACCGGCGCCGAGTCGCGCTGGCGGCGCAGGGCGGCGGCACCGACGAAGTCGCGTTTGGAGAAGTCGACGAGGCGGGCGAGGCCGGCCTGCAACGGGGTCCGCCGGACGGACAGCTCGTGCCCGTACAGCGCCATCCCCGCCTCGAGGCGCAGCGTGTCGCGGCAGGCCAGCCCCGCCGGCGTCGGGCCGCGGTCGAGCAGCGCCCGCCACACGGCGACGGCGTCACCGGGGCGGCAGTAGACCTCGAAGCCGTCCTCGCCGGTGTACCCGGTCCGCGCCAGCAGCACGTCCCGCCCGGCGACGGAGAAGGGGCGGATCGCGTAGTACCGCAGCGGCCCCGGGTCGAGGATCGACGCCGCCGAAGGCCCCTGCACGGCGATCAGCGCCCAGTCGGCGGACGTGTCGCGGACGGTGACGTGGAAACCGTCGGCGTGCTCGCGGAGCATCGCGAAGACGACGGCGGTGTTGGCGGCGTTCGCGACCACCAGGTAGCGCCGGTCCGCGAGGCGGTAGACGACGAGGTCGTCGAGGACCCCGCCGGTGTCGTGGCACAGCATCGTGTACCGGGCGCGCCCGACCTCGATCGCCGACAGCCTGCCGACGAGCGCGTAGTCGAGGAACCGGTCCGCCTCGGCGCCGGTGACCTCGAGCTGGCCCATGTGCGACAGGTCGAACAACCCGGCGGCGCGGCGCACCGCGTGGTGCTCGGCGAGGTCCCCCTGGTAGCGCAGCGGCATGCGCCAGCCGGCGAAGGAGGTGAAGGTGGCGCCGAGATCGCGGTGCACGTCGAAGAGCGGTGTCACGGAGGCTCCCTGGGTCCGGATGCCGTCGCGGACGGCACCCCTGCTGGGTGACCTCCCCGCTCTGTCATCGGAGCCTGAGAGCTTCGCCGCCCGCGACGAGCGGGACGGTTTGCACCGTGGGCGCAGGACACGGATCGTCCTGACTTTCCAGAGTCGCCTGACCACGGCGGTACCGATGCCTGAGAGATTCTGGGGAGAACATTGCTCCTTCGGCGCCTCGGACTGACCGAGGACTCTCCCGTCGCGGGTCGTGCAGCGCGATATGCGGTTGTGGTCAGGACCGTAAGTCCCGCCGCACCGCCCCGTCAAGCCCGGAAAAGTGTTGTGACACGAGACCGAAGGGGTCCGCCTGAGGGTGAACGAACAGACGGGAACGACAGCGGCACAGTCCGACGAGGTCCTCGTGGCGGCGGCCCGCGACGGTGACCGGGCCGCCGTGGAGGCCCTCGCCGCGCGCTACCTGCCGCTGGTCCACTCCGTCGTCGGCCGCGGCGCCGACCGGGACCTCGACGTCGACGACATCGTCCAGGACGCGATGGTCCGTGTCGTGACGGGGGTTTCGACGGTACGGCAGGCCGGGCGCTTCCGGTCGTGGGTGGTGACGATCGCCCTGCGGCAGCTCGCCGACGCCCGCGCGGAGGCCCGCCGGGCCAGGCTGACCCGCGGCGAGGACCAGCCGGACGGCCTGCCCGACACCGCCGACCCGGCGGCGGACTTCGTCGGCCTCGCCGTCCTGCGGCAGGTCCTGGACGTCGAGCAGCGGGGGATCGCGGAGGCGGCCCGCTGGCTGGACCCGGCGCACCGCACGGTCCTGTCGCTGTGGTGGCTGGAGGCCGGCGGTCACCTGACCCGCGCCGAGGTCGCCGACGCCCTCGACCTGCCGGCCGCGCACGCCGGGGTGCGGGTGCAGCGGATGCGCGAGCAGCTCGACGTGGCCCCGCTCGGTGGTCCGCGCCCTGGACGCGTCGCCCGGCTGCTGCCCGGCGCTGCGCGAGGTGGTGTCCGGCTGGGACGGCGAGCCGGACCCGTTGTGGCGCAAGCGGATCGCCCGGCACGTCCGCGACTGTCCACAGTGCACGGATCGGTCCCGCCGGCTCCCGGCGGCGGAGGGCCTCCTCGCCGGCCTGCCGCTCCCGGTGCCCCCACCGAAGGCGACCACCGGTGGATGGGCGCTCAAGGCCTTCGCACTGGCCGGCGGCGCCGCGGCCCTGGCGCTCGCGCTCGTGATCGGCGTGACGGTGTGGCGGCAGCCGGATGAGCCGCGGCGGGAGGTGCCGGCCGCCCGCGACCGCCCAGGCGCCCGCACCGTCGTCGCCCGCCGCCTCCCCGGCCGCACCGTCCCCGTCCGTGCCGCCGTTCTTCGCCGTCTCCCGCGTCGAGGTCCTTCGTGGCCGCACCGCTGTTGGACAGGAAGCCGAACGGGTCCTTGAGGGTGGTGTCGTCGAAGATCCAGACGGACCGGTCGCCGTACCGGGTGCTCTGCCCGTTGTCGCGCCCCGCCACCCGCTGCTGCTTGGATCGAGTGGCTGGCCTGCTCTGAGGGAAGCGGTTGGATGGGGCGGGAAAAGCGGCGCAGGCAGGACGGCGGTGTGCGTCGCGTGGTGTGACGACCTGGCTGAAGAGGGCTGCGTCCGGAGACCTCGCCGCGTCCGGCTGTCCGGACGCGGTCTTGTCAGGGCGGTGTGTGGGTCGCCGGCGCCCGGGGGTTCTGATGGGCCTGCGGTCGGGCTTCTTTCGCCGGGGGCGCCGCGGGTTTGTGCACCGTGTGAAGCCCCGGCGCCGGAGTGCCGGGGGTGTGGTCGCGGACATGGTGGTTCCGGGTGGCGGCGCGAAAGTTTCCCGGCTGACGCCTGGCCGAGCGGCGGGGCAGGTGGACCTTACGGAGAGGTGCCTGACCGACACCGCCGGCGACGCTGGGTGGCCGGGGTCCGGGTGGTGGTGGCGAAACTTTCAGGCGGGGCGGCGGGCGATCGCGATCACGGACTGGCCGAACGGTGGGGTGACGAAGCGTTCGGCGAAGCGGGTCATCGGGGCGACCGTCGAGTCGTAGAACTTGACCATCATGCCGGGGCCGGGCTTCTGGCGCAGGAGGCAGGTGGAGACGTAGTAGCCGATCAGGCCGAGCGAGTTGGCGTAGTGCAGCTTCTCGATCTCCAGGTCGGCGGCGAGCAGCACCTCACGCATGGTCTTCTTGGTGTACCGGCGGACGTGGCCGGTCGCGATGTCGGCGGGGCCCATCGCGAAGGGGAACGCCGGCACCACGATGATCACGTGGCCGCCGGGGCGGACCAGGGAGCGCATGGTGCGCAGGGCGCCCAGGTGGTCCTCGATGTGCTCCAGGACGTTGTACGACACGGCGGCGCTGTGCTCGGCGGTGACGTCGCTGGGCAGCATGAGCTCGCGGATCGACACCTCGCGGTCGGCCGAGAAGCGCTCCTTGAGCGCGAGCAGCCGGTCCGGGTCGGCCTCCGTGACCGTCATGCGCGGAGCGTGCTCCAGCCACTCCGCCGCATAGTCGCCCAGGCCCGCGCTGACCTCGATCGGGTCGTCGCCCAGGTACGGCGTCGCGAACGCGACGAACCACTTGCGGTGGTTCTTCGCCATCGCGAGGCCCTCGAGCACCTCGGACTGGATGAGCTGGTCACCGAGGATCTCCGAACTGCGATCCCGATCGCCTCCAGGCGGCACGGCGTTCTCCTCGGTAGCTCGGCGATCCAACGGTCTGATCATGTTATCCGGAATTGGCGTAGTTTATCGGCGTCGATGCCGGGAGGCCAGTGCGTGCGTCACGGGCCCCTGGACAGCTATGGTCTCACCCGTGAAAACAGGCGGAAAGAACGCGCTTGTCGTCGTGAGCTACGTGGTCTTCTCCGTCGTGCTCTTCCACCATCTGTGGGCGGCACCCCAGACCCGGATGCTGGCCGACAACAACCAGGACCAGGTCTTCTTCGAGTGGGTGCTCACGCACGCCGCGCGGCTGTTCACCCACGGTGACACCCCGTTCTTCACCGACCAGCTCAACGCGCCGCTGGGCGTGAACCTGATGGCCAACACGTCCATCCTGGGCCTCGCCCTGCCGCTCGCCCCGATCACGCTGCTGTTCGGTGCGCCGGTCACGTTCGCCGTCATCAGCACGATCGCGCCGGCCGGCACCGCCATCGCCTGGTTCTTCATGCTGCTGCGCTGCGGCGTGGTCCGGACCCGGACGGCAGCCTACCTGGGAGCGCTCTTCTGCGGTTTCGGCCCCGCGATGATCTCGCAGACGACCGGCCACCCCAACATCGCCGGCCAGTTCATGATCCCCCTGATCCTGTGGGCCGTGTTCCGGATGCGCGAGCCCGGCGACACGGTCCGCAAGGGTCTCGTGCTCGCCGCGCTCGTCGTGTACCAGTGCTTCATCAACGAAGAGGTCCTGTTCCTCGCGGCGTTCGCGTTGCTGGTGTTCCTGCTGGTGTTCCTGCGGCCCAGCGAGATGCTCCCGGCCGCGCGGGCGGCACTGCCGGCGCTCGGCGTCACCGCCCTCGCCGCGGGGCTCGTCATGGCGTACCCGCTCTGGCACCAGTTCACCGGCCCGCAGGCGTACCACGGGCTGCCCGACTTCGTGCACGGCTTCAGCGCCGACCTCTACGGGTTCTCGAACTTCAGCCGCCGCTCCATCCTCGGTGACATCCCGCGCATCGAGAAGCTCGGCGGCCCGACGGAGGAGAACACGTTCTTCGGCTGGCCGCTGCTGCTGCTCCTGCCCGCCGCCGCGGCCTCCCTCTGGCGGCACCGGGGCGCCCGGGCGCTGTTCGTCACCGCGGTCGTGTTCTCGCTGCTGTCGCTCGGCCCGGTCGTGCGGTACAAGGGCGAGGAGACCACCTGGCACGGCCCGTGGCGCTTCCTGGTCGACCTGCCGCTGTTCGACTCGGTGGTGCCGACCCGGGTCGCGCTCGTCGTGACCCCGCTCGTGGGTGTGCTGCTGGCGATCCTCGTCGACCGGTTCGTGGTGCCGCCACCGGTCACCCGGCCGGAGCCGGTCGAGGAGGCCGCGTTCGCCTCGGAGGCGCCGGCCACGGACGCCGTCGCGGACACCGACGGCACGGACGACGGCAAGGCCGGCGACAAGGCACGGGACACGTTCCAGGACGACGACGAGGAGCCGCTGCCGTACGCGGGCCGCTGGCTGTGGGCCGCCGCCCTCGCGATGGCGCTGCTGCCGCTCGTACCGACGCCGCAGCCGACGAACGACCGGCCGCTGGCGCCGGTGTTCTTCAGCAGCGGCATGTGGCGCGAGCACGTGCCGGACCAGGCCACCGTCGTCGTCATCCCCGGCGGCTGGTGGGAGGGCCTCGACGCGATGCGCTGGGCCGTCGACTCGGACATCGACTTCAAGATCGCCGGTGGCTACTTCCTCGCCCCCGACCCGAACGACCCCGAGCACAAGGCCATGTTCGGCCCGACGTACCCGCCGACGTGGAGCCTGCTGGGCCAGGTCGGCAACGACGGCGTCGTGCCCCAGCTCGGCCCCGAGCACGTCGCCCAGGCCCGCACCGACCTCGCGTACTGGAAGGCGGACCGCATCATCCTCGCCGACAGCCACGGCAACAGCGACGCCGTGCGCCAGACCGCCGACCAGCTCTTCGGCCCTGGCGAGCACATCGCCGACGTGTGGGTCTGGAAGGTGCAGCACTAGGCGCCGAGCGCCTGGGTGACGATCAGCTCCTCGATGCCGTAGAGGAACGTGGTCATGTCGTCGCGGGGCATGAGGGCGCTGTCGGCGGTCATGGCCAGCTCCAGGGCGCCGGGGGCGTCCTGGGCGTCCAGGGCGAACGACACGCCCCGGCGCGGCTCGTGCTCCACCGGCCAGGTGAGCGTGGTGCGGGTGAGGGCCTCGCGCAGCGGTGCCGGCGCGGGGGCGGCGAAGCCCAGCGCCGGCATCAGCCCCCGCTGGTCGTTGACGAAGCACGAGTGGTCGCAGGTGCTGTCGAGGGCGGCGACGTCACGGTCGAGGGCGAGCTTGTCGTAGTACGCGTGGCGTTGCGCGGACATGGCGGCGCCGAACGTGCGGCGCACGAGGTCCGGGAACGCGACCCGGGTGCCGGTGAGGTGGAACAGCCCTTCCTGGGCGATCGTGGTGATCCCGTCCGCCATGCCCGGCAGGAACCGGTTGTTGACGACGACCTGGAAGACGGCCTCGTCGACACCGGTGATCCGGGTGGCGGAGGTGGCGGCCGCGGCGAGGACGACCGAGGCGGGGGTGACGGACAGGTCCGCAGCGACCCGGTCCAGCGCCAGGCCGAGCGCGGGGGAGTTGAGCACCGCGTTCGGGAACGTGGCCGCCGGCGCGGTGCCGGCCCGGGCCGGGAACATGCTCGCCGGGCCGCTGCCGAGCTTCGACAGCCACGAGCGGCGGGCGGCGGCGTCGCGCCGGCGGCCCCGGTCGGAGGTCTGGAACGCCGCCTCCTCAAGGGGCTGCAGCAGGTCCCGTCGCGGCAGCGTCCCGTGTACGAGCGCCGCGAAGTCCGCGAGGAGGTTGCGCAGACCCCACCCGTCGGAGGCGGTGTGCGACAGGAAGAACACCACGTAGCGGATACCGCCGCCGGCGTGGACGACGCCGACCCGCAGCGGCCACTCGCGGGTCGCGTCGAACGGGACGGCGAGCAGCTCGTCGCGCAGCGCGTACGCGGCCTCGGTGACCGCCTCCCCGGCGGCGAACCGGGTCACGAGCGGGATGCCGCCCGAGGCGTGCACGACCTGGTCGAGGTGGCCGTCGTCGGCCGAGCGCAGCCGCGTCCGCAGCGACTCGTGCAGCAGCACCAGCGACCGCACCGCGGCCTCGACGCGGTCCGCGGGGACCGGCGACGGCAGCGGCATGCCGCCGGAGACGTTGTACCGTGCGGCGTCGGTGCCGAGGTTGCGCACCACGTCCCAGATCGCCTGCTGTCCCCACGTGGCCGGCCCCGACCCGGCCCGCCCGCCGGTGAACGTGACCTCCGACCGCCGGTCCGCCTGGATCTCCACCACTGCCATGCCGCACTCCCACCGTGTAGCCCGCCGAAGACCCGAGTCTTGTGCACCGCGGCGGCCGTGTCGACGGCGCCGCGAAGCTGTATATGCAGGGGTCCGTACGGTTCCCGGGCCCGCTCACAGGCAGTACGTGCGGACCTTGACGACCGGCAGCCCCAGCGGGCCGGCGACGCTCCTGGCGTCCTGCTCGGTGGCGAAGTACACGACCGTGTAGCTGGTCGCCGGCAGGCCGCCGAGCACCGCCGCGGACCCCACGTCGCAGCCGGTCGGCACGACCGAGGCGCGATATCCGAGCCGGCCGAGGTCGCCGGCCTTCTCGGTGACCGGTCCGCCCTCGACGTCGGCGACCACCGCCCACGCCTCGCCGCCGTTCACCGGCTTCACGGCGCGCACCGTCGACGGCGGCGGGGCGCAGGTCGCCTTGTACGGGCACATCCGGCCGACGAGCTCCTGGGTCAGGAGCGTCTCCCACCTGTCGGCGCCGAGGCCGTCGAGCACGGCGATCGCGGTGCCAACCCGGACCACCACGAACCTGTACGGCTCCCCGGTGTGCTCACCGGCCCCGTCCCGCGGCAGCGCCACGGTGACGGTCAGCGCCTCGGCGCCCAGCGGCGGGCTCGCCACGGGCTGCAGCACCTCCGCGTCCCCGAAGCCGCTGCACTGCCGCATCCGCGGGCGGAGGTCCCGCATGACGGCCTTGGCGGCGTCCTCGTCGGCGTACACGTACAGGGACTGGGTGGCCTGGACCCGCTGCGCCTCCTTCCCGAAGAACAGCGCGAGGGACCGGCGGGCGACGGGGGTGCCGAGGCACCCCGCGTTGTAGTCGTGGTTGTCGATGGCCTGCTCGGCGCCCGCGTTGCCCGTGTCGCCCACGCCGCCCGCCTCGCCCACCAGGAAGCCCGGCGGGACGCGTTCGGGGCGGTTGCCGGTCGGGGTCGGCGCCGCCGGTACCGACGCCGAAACCGCAGGCAGGATCGGCGCGGTCGGCCGGTCGGGGTCGTGCAGGACCGACCACCCGCCGGTGAGGACCGCGAGGACGGTCAGTCCGGCGACCGCCCCGCGCCCCGCGCGGCGGCGCCGCCCCAGGGTGGCGATCCGAGCCGCCGGCGGCGCGACCGCGGCCGCGTCGACGTGCTGCCGGAGCTTCGAGAACGCGTCGTCGACGCCGGTCATGGTTGCCTCACATCCTGCGAATCGGCGGCCGGATCGACGGCCGGGTCGGCAACGGTCAGCATCGGGGCGAGGGCCTGCCGGCCGCGGGCCAGGCGCGCCTTCACCGTGTTCTCGGGCGCGCCCTCCATCCGGGCGATCTCCGCGACCGCGAACCCGCCGAGGTGGTACAGCACGAGGGCGCGGCGCTGCGGCTCGGGCAGCCGGCGCAGCGCGGCCACGAGGTCCAGCGTCGCCGGGTCCGGCTCGGGCACCGGCGCCGGCGGGCCGTGCCGGGTCCAGCCCGCGAACGCGGTCCGGGCCCGCCGCCACCTGCTGATGACCAGGTTGTGCCCGACCCGGCCGATCCAGGCCCGCGGGTCGTCGTACGCGCTGATCCGCCGCCACCGCGACCAGGCCCGCACGTACACCTCCTGCGCCACGTCCTGCGCCTCGCCGAGGTCGCCCGTGTACGCGACGAGCTGCGCGACGAGCCCCCGGTAGGTGTCCCGGTAGAACTCCGCGAACGTGTCGGCGTCTGCCATGCCCAGGAACACGCCGCCGGCGGGCGCCCGGTTGCATACGGAAATGCATTCGTTCCAGTGATTTTCCGCGTGCCACCGTACGGGCATGAACGACTTCGTGCGGCACCTCCAGCGGCACGACACGGCGCTGCGGGTCCCGCGCGCCGGAGCCGTGCTGTTCGACGACGAGGCGGTGCACGCCTCGGCGTACCTTGCCGACCCGCAGCGGTACGCGCTGACCGCCCTCACCCCGGGGATCCTCGCCCCGCAGCGGGCCCGTCTGCTGCTGCAGCTGCTCCTCGCCTCCCGGGCCGGGCTCGGCGACGCCGTCCGCGACACCCTCGCCCGGGTGACCCGCGTGCTGGCGCTCGGGCTGGCGCCCGCCGACGTGCTGACCGTCCTGCTCGCCGTCCGGCGCCGCCGCGCCAACCACAAGCACGTCACCCGGACCGCGTTCACCGTCCTGCTCGAGCACCCGCGGGCCGCCGAGATCGTGGCCGCGCGGCGGGCCGTCGTGCAGGACTGCTTCGAGCACGCCCTCGGCCGCGGCACCGCCCGTGCCGTGCTCGACGCGGTGCGCCGTGGCGCCGCGCCGCGGCACCGCCTGCTGCGGTCCGTGCCGTCCGCCGGGGCCGTCGCGTCGCTGGTGCCGCTGGTGTACGAGCACCGCGCCGGCACCGTGCTCGTGCCGCTCCCGGCGACGGGTGGCGGTCTCGACCTGCGCACTGATCGGCCGGCGACCGTGACCGCCACCAACCGGGGCGACCTGGCGGCGACGCTCGTACACCTGCTGCGCGGCGGGCCGAGCGACGACCTGCGGCCGGCGGTCGAGCGCTACACCGACGCGGCCGTCGCCGGGCTGCCGCGCTACGAGGGCACGGTCGCGCTGGTGCTGGACGACTCGGCGTCGATGCGCGGGTACGGGGAGCGCGAGTGGGCCGTGGCGTCGCAGGTCGCCGCGCTGCGGCTGGTCCTGCAGCGGGTCTGCGCGCGGCTCGTGGTGGTGCCGGTCGGTCGTTCCTTGTCGGGGCTTTCGTCGGGCGTCTCGTCGGGCTTTGTGCCGGGCGGGTTCGGTGGGGCTACCGATCTTGCCACCGGGGTGCTGGACGCGTTGTCCGGTGCGGATGTGCCGGACGTCGTCGTGGTCGCCTCCGACGGGTACGAGAACCTGTACCCGGGCGACCTGGCGTGGGTCACCGCGGCGCTGCCGGGCGCCGGGGTGCGCACGCCGGTCGTGTTCTGCCAGGCCACGTACGGCCCCGCCGACGACCTGACGCTGCGCCGGCCCGCACCCGCACTGCCGCAGCTGCCGTTCTGGCACACCGATGACCTGGCGCCGCTCGTACTGTGGCTGCTGTCCCATGTGGACGGTGCCGCCGCGGACCGGTGGATCGTCGCGGAGCTGCGCCGCCGTCTGTCGGTCTTCGAGTCTGTCGTGGAAGGAGGCCCGTCATGAACCTGCCGGTCCCGGCCGGGGTGGACACCACCGGCTACCGGCTCGGCCCGCCGCAGCGGGCGGGCGCGCTGACCATGGTGCCGGTCTTCGGGCCGTCCTACCCGGGTATCGCGCCGCCGCGCAGCGGGCTGAAGCTCAGCCGGGTCGTCACGTACGGCCAGGTCGAGCTGACCAACCCATCGCCTTCCGGGGTGGCCATCGTGCCGCTGCACGTCGGCTACATCCAGGACGCGGCGCAGAACCACGCCCTGTGCCGGTCGGCGTTCATCGCGGCCGGGCAGACGCTGCGCTTCGACGACGCGTGCTGCGTGCAGGAAAGCCAGGGCGGTTACCTGTCCGAGCGCGACCAGTGGTTCTTCATCCTGCCGGTCGAGCTGCGCGCGGCGGCGCTGGGGCTGCGGGGGACCAACCAGTACAGCAAGCTGTGGGCCGACATCGCGCGGTTCAACGGCCGGCACGGCCTGCCCGCCCGCGGTCACCTCGAGCAGGTGCTGACCCGCAAGCGTGCGGTGCTCACCCAGTACCAGAGCCGCCTGGAGCTGCTGGACGGCCAGCTCGGCGCCCTCTTCTTCGTCGGCGACACCCTCGCCGGCGTGGAGATCGCGCCGGACCCCGTCTACTTCGCGGAGGTCTGGATGGCGCTGGTCTGCTTCGCCTACGGCCCGGCCGCGTGGTTCGCCTCCGCCTCCGCTGCTGCTGCTGCTGCCGCTGCTGCTGGTCCTGGCGCCGTTTGCGAGGCCGGCTCGCTGGACGACATCCGGGCCGCACTGCACCGGCGCCGGCGGTCCGTGGCGGAGGAGGTGAGCGACTGGCTGTCGCGCGCCGCATGGCAGCCGGACTCGGTCATCGAGGACGAGCGCTACCTTGACCTGCGACTGTCCACTGTGTCCGGCCCAGCCGCCGCCGGCCAGGTCGTGACGGACGGCTCCCGTCTCGTGTACGCGTCACTGTTCGCCACGGCCCTGTAATTCGATTGGCGCCACGACGCGGATCCGGTTGAATCACAGGTGTTGCGGGACTGCGTCAGGCCTCGCCGACAGGCCCCCCGATTCCAAGTCGGGGCACAAGTCGCTGAGAGAGCGGCCTATTTATGTCGGCACGGCGCTGGCCACACGCACCGCACCGCCTCCCAGGCGCCACCCCCGGACCTCCGGGGGTGGCGCCTTCCGGCTTTCCCCACCCCACGACTTCTGCCGCGGCCCGGAGCTGCGGGATGGCTGCTCCGGGCCGGTGGTTGGAACGACGGGTCGGGCATGGGGCCGACCGCAGGGTCCTAGCGGGTGGCGTCCGACTGGTCGCGGGCGTCGCGCTGGGTGGGGACCGGGTGGTCCGAGGAGTGGCGGGCGTAGCCGTTGCCGGCGGTGGGGCGGTCGGCGTCGTGTGCCTCGTGCGCGGCGGACCTCGGCTCGAACAGGCTGCGTGGCCTGGTCTCGCCGCGGCCGTTGGGGGCGAGCGGGGCGTGCTCGCCGGAGCGGCTGTCGCCGTCGGTGTCGCTCTCGGCGCCGTTGCCGTTGAGGCCGCCGTTGCCGTTGAGGCCGGCGGTGACGCCGTTGGGGGTGCCGAGCGACGCGTGCTCGCCGGATGCGCTGTCGTCGGCCGGGTCGGCGTCGTCGGCCTCGGTGTCCTGGGACGCGGGGTCGGCGCCGTTCGCGGGGATCCCGGCGAGCGGGCGGCCGGCGAGGGGGTGGCCCGTGCCGGTGATGGGCTGGCCGGTGAGCGGGTGGACCGCGACGGGCTGGCCGGTCAGCGGGTTCACGGCGACCGGCTGGGTCGCCGGCTGGCCGGCCACGGGCTGTGGCTGACCGGAAGGCTGGCCGGAGGCGGGCTGCGGCGAGGGTCCGGCCGACGGCTGGCCGCCGCCCGGCTCCTGCTCGGCCAGGCGCTGCTGCTCGGCGAGGCGCTGCTGGTCGGCGGCGCGTTCCGCGGGGGTGCGGACCGGGATCTTCGCGTACTCGCCGGTCTCGCCGCCCGCGGCGGCGGCCATGACGGCGGCGGCTGCCAGGTCGGCGACCCGCTTCGCCTCGCGCTGGACGCGGGCGCGGACCTCCTTGGCGTGCCGCTCCGCGCCCTCGGCGGCCGAGCGGGCCTCCTCGAGGCGGGCCATCTCCTCGGCCAGGTCCTGGCGGGTCTCCTGCAGACGCTGCTGGAACTGCTGGACCTCACGCTCGGTGGTCGCACCCTCGCGGCGGGTCTGGGCGAGGCGCTGCTGGTTGGTCTCGAGCTCGGCCTGCAGCTGGGACAGCGCCTGCCGGCGGGCCTGGATCTCGCGCTGGACGGTGGCGAGCTGGTGCTGGGCGGCGGTGTTCTGCTCGTCGCCGCGGCGGCGCAGCTCGGCGACGTGCTGCTCGGCCTCGGCCTTGACGGCGGCGCACTGCTCGTCGACGCCGGTCCGCTGGCGCACCAGCTCCTCCTCGACCGCCTCACGGTGCTCGGCGATCTCCTTCTCGGTCGTCTCGCGGTGCTCGGCGATCTCCTTCTCGGCCTGCGCCTTCCACTGGGCCAGCTCCTGCTGGGTCTGCTTGCGGGCGGCCTCGATCTCCTGCTGGATCTTGAGGTGGGCCGCCTCCAGGAGGGCCTTCGCCTGGGCCTGGGTGTGCTTGATCTGGGCGGCGCTCTGCTCGTTGATCCTGGCGGCCTCCTGCTCGGCGCGCTGCTGCGCGGCCTCACTGTTGGCCCGCAGCCGCTCGGCGACCTCACGGATCTCGGCGAGCTCGGCCTGCGCGGCCGCGCGGCGCTCCTCGTATGCCTGCTGCTCCTCGGTGCGGCGCTGCGCCAGCTCGTCCTCGAGGTCCTGGAGGGTCTTCGCGGCCAGCTCACGGGCGTCGGCGAGGACCTTCTCGGCCTCGGCCTGGTGCTTCGCGGCCCGCTCCTGGGTGGTGCTGGTGATCTGGTTGGCCTGCTTCTCGGCGAGCGCGAGGATGTCGTCGACCATCGGCCCGAGGTGCCGGAACGAGGCCTTGTCGACGTGCGCCGGCCGGTCCTTGACCTCGTTCAGCTCCTGCTGGAGCTGCTGGCGCTGCGCCTGCATCGACCGCAGCCGGGTGTCGAGGTCCTGCCGGTCGGCCTCGATCCGCCGGCGCTCCTGCGCGAGCTGGGCCAGCTCGCGGTCCCGCTTTGCGAGGTACTGGTCGACCTGTCCCTGGTCATACCCACGAAGCGCGACCTTGAAGGCCGGCCGCGCGCCGGAATCCTCGCGAGCCGTCGCCAGCTCTCCGCCCTGGGACATGTGCCAACCCTCCATACCATCGCGAGCGCGATCCGCCGCCACGCTACCGTCGCCTGCCGTCGGGCCAACACCCCGCCCGGCGTGTCAGTTTCGCACCACATCGGTGGGCGGAGGATCGTCCGGAAGGCCCTCGATCCTGCGCGCGTGCTCGATCATGCCGTGGATCGCCTGGAGGCTCGGCCCCGACAGCCCGGCCGCGCGCAGCGCCATGGTGCGCACCGCGTTGTCCCGCAGCGCGGCGAGCAGCTCCAGCTGCTCGTCGATGCGCCGCGCGGCCTCGTCGTCGAGGAAGTACGCGGCGTTCACCCCGAAGAACTCGGCGAGCGCCTCGAGGTGCCGTTTGGTCGGGTTGTCCCGTGCTCCTTTGCGCAGTTGCCAGATGTACGTGTGGGAGATCATCACTCCGCGTGCCCGGATGGCGGCGGCGACCTCCTCGTAGCTGTACTCGCCGCGACCCGGCGGGTGGACCGTGCTGAAGAGACGGTCGAGCTTCTCCGCGAGGGTCACATGGCCTCCTGGGACGTAGACGCTTGACAATCGCACCCCTGCGATGGAAATCTCCATCATAAGCTCAGATTTATGGACGATGTCGCCCCATAAACTGAAGTTGACGTCATCCTTCCGGGTGGGACGGATCGTGGCCGGCGAAGGTAACGGGGGTGGCCACGACGCCCTGCGCGGCCGCGACGCGGTACCGCCGCGAGAGGCCGAGCAGCGCCCGGACTTCGGCGTCGACATCGGGCCCGCCGGCCGACTGGGAGGCGTTCGGCGGGCCGGGGGCCTGCCCTGCGGTGTGCACCGGAGCATGCCCAGGTGCCGGCTCCTGAGCTGGTGCCGGGCCGCTGCCGGGGGGCAAGCCCGGCGCCACCGCACCGTCACCGGCCGTCACGGATCCGCCGGAGTCATCCAGAGAACCGCGGGCGCGCAGGACCGCGGCCCGCAGGGCGATGGCGTCGGCCTCGGTGTCGCCCGCGCGGCCGGCGAGGAGCCACTGGGCGTCGCGGATCTCGATGATCCGGCGGTACAGGCGAAGCTCGACGCTGCGAAGAGCGACCAACTCGCCGAGCCGGCCGGGTGGGTCGCCGAGCACGACACCGGGCGCGGCGGTCGCCAGGTCCCGCCACAGCGGGCGCAGTCGCTGCAGAGCCACGTAGCGTGACGTCCAGCGCCGCAGGCCACCCATCGCGGGCAGGGCGGCGCCGGTGCCGAAGAACAGCAGCATCATGGCCAGCAGCATGCGGGAGACGCTCTGCGCGGCGGGGTGGTCGAGGGCGCGGCTGCCGGCGGCGTGGCTGATCTGGTAGATGACGCGGTTCGCCATGAACAGCAGCCCGACCACCGCGCCGGCGCTGAGCAGCCACATCCCGATCCGCAGCCGCCACGGCGCGGCACCCCGACCGGCGGGGCGGAAGAGGACCAGCGCGCAGATCAGCCCGACGGTCAGGCCGAGCTGCGTCAGCGTGGCGTACGCGGTGACCAGCGGCGTCCCGGCCTGCTCGTAGACGAAGTCGTAGCGCTCGGGGCGGCGCGGGGCGAGCAGGAACAGCACGGTCATCGCCACGGCCGTCACGCTCAGCAGCACATACGCGGCGCGGCGGAGCTTGGCGAAGCGGGCCGGGTCCGGGGACAGCAGCCCGACGAGGTGGACCATGCCGGCGGACGCGGCGACGGTCGCGAGGTTCTTCAACGGTACTGAGATGTCCGGCACGTGCAGCACGGTGTCGGTCGCGAACGAGATCTCCCGCCGGTTGAACGTGAACGACACCGTCGCCAGCAGCACGACGAGCCGGATGGCCTTGCCCCGCGGGGTCTGCGGCGTCGCGAACCGCCAGATCGTGAACGCCCAGAACGTGGTCAGGACCAGGATCTCGACGAAGTCGACGGCGTCACCGGCCACGGCGCTCGACCAGGAACGGCTCGGCGAGGGCGTCGTACAGGTTGCCCAGGGCGGGGTCGGCGGGCGGCCGGGCGGCGGCCGTGGTGGCGGCCCGCTCGTTGAGCATCGTGGCGATCATCTCCGCGACCTGTTCCTGTGGCGCGCTGTACGACGAGCGGTGCAGCACCCTGGCGACGGTCGCCGGGTCGAGGTCGGGCAGCAGCAGTGCGGTCACGTCATCGGGCTCCGGCTCGGGCGCGACGTGGTCGCACAGGATGTGGCCGATCTCGTGCAGGATGATGTGCTGCTGGTGCAGCCAGCCGGCGCCGGCCGCGTAGAAGACGTGGTCGGCCTTGTCGGTCGCCAGCCACAGCCCGCACGCGGTGCCGTCGACGCCCGCGTCCGGCAGCTGGTGCAGGTGCAGGTCGCGCCCGCGCGCGGCGGCCACCGACGCGCAGAACGCCCGCAGGTCGAACGGGTCCGGGACGTCGAGCCCGGCCAGCATCCGCTTGACCTGTTTCTCCAGCGTTCGCAGCCGCATCCACGCTCCAGCCGACCATCGGTGCCCGTTCGGGTCCCACCATAGGCCCCCGGCCGGACCGGCAGGTGGCTCTGGCGTCCGACGTCACTTTCATTTGTTCACCTCTATTGACAGCGTTCGAGGAGTCGTCGTACGTTGCCTGGACTTACTCGGTTCAGTAAACCTTCTTCAAGGAGCCCCCGTGCGAAGAGCCTGGATCGTGGTCGCCACCGCCCTGGCGACCGCAGTGACCGCCGTCGTCGCCGTGGTCGCCCAGCCGCGGCCCCAGTCCGCCGAAGCGTTCCCCGCGTCGTCACGCAGCGCGCTGATCGGCTACCTGAGCGGGATCAGCGGGCAGTACACCGTCACCGGCCAGCACAACCGTGAACCCAACGCCGACCCGACCAAGTGGACCAGGGTCGCCCAGCAGCTCACCGGCCAGACGCCGGGCCTGTGGGGCGGCGACTTCCTGTTCCAGTCCGCCGACGTGTCGTCCCGCCAGACGATGGTCAGCGAGGCGATCCGGCAGTGGCAGGGCGGCTCGCTCGTCGCGCTGACCTGGCACATGTGCCCGCCGACCGTGGGCTCGACCTGCGGCTGGGACGGCGCCGGCGTGCTCAGCCACCTGAGCGACACCCAGTGGAGCCAGCTGGTCACCGACGGTACGTCGCTGAACGCCGCCTTCAAGAACCGCCTCAACGAGGCCGTGCCCTACCTGCGGCAGCTGCAGAACGCCGGCGTGCCGGTGCTCTTCCGCCCGGTCCACGAGATGAACGAGGGCTGGTCGTGGTGGGGCGGCCGGCCGGGCGCGAACGGCAGCCGCAAGCTCTTCCAGATCGTGCACGACCACTACGCCGCCCAGGGCCTCACCAACCTCGTGTGGGTGTGGAACGTCAAGGACGTCAACATGGGCTCGATCGCCGACTACTGGCCGGGCCCGTCCTATGTGGACCTGGCGACGCTCGACATGTGGGTGAAGTACGCGCCGAGCACCTCGGACTACCAGGCGATGCTGAACATCGCCGGCGGCAAGCCGATCGCCCTCGCCGAGGTCGGCCAGGTGCCGAGCGTCGCGCTGCTGCAGGCGCAGCCGCGGTGGACGTACTTCATGGTGTGGGCGGAGTACCTCACGGACCCGGCGTACAACACCAACGCGGCCGTGCAGAACACGTACTTCAACAGCCGGGTCCTGGTCCGGGGCGAGTTCACCGTGCCCGGCTCCGGCGGCGGGGGCGGCTCGGGGACCGGCCAGATCACCGGCCTCGCCGGCAAGTGCCTCGACGTGGCCGCGGCCGGCACCGCCAACGGCACCAAGGTCCAGCTGTACACCTGCAACGGCACCGGCGCGCAGCAGTGGACCGTCGGGACCGACGGCACGATCCGGGCCCTCGGCAAGTGCCTCGACGTCGCCGGCGGCACCAACGCGGACGGCACGAAGGTCCAGCTCTGGGACTGCGTCGGCAACGACCACCAGCAGTGGAGCCGGGTGGGGCAGACCCTGGTCAACCCGGCGACCGGCCGGTGCCTGGACGCGACGGGGCAGTCCAGCGCCGACGGCACCCAGATCCAGATCTGGACCTGCAACGGCCAGACCAACCAGCGATGGACCCTGCCGGCGTGAGTTCGCCGGTGTACCGTCCCCGCGGTCGCTCAGGCGGCGGGGGCGGTGCTGTCCCGGACGGCCAGGGTGGGGTTGGTGTACCGGACGCTGCGCGGCGGCCGCCCGTCGACGCACTCCAGCAGGAGCCTGGCGGCGCGGGCACCGTAGTCGGCGATGTTGCGGCGCAGGACGGTCAGCGCCGGGTGGACCACCTCGCACAGCGGCGAGTCCTCCCACGCGAGCATCGACACCTCGTGCGGCACGCGGACACCCATCTCCGCCGCGACGCCGAGCCCGGCCAGGGCCATCACGTCGCTGTCGTAGACGATCGCGGTCGGCCGCTGCTTGCCGCTGAGGATGCGCCGGGTCGCCTGCGCGGCGGCGTCGCCCGTGTAGTCCGCGGCGACCACGGTCACCGTCATGGCGGTGCCCCTTGTCGTCGCCGCGATCGCGTCGGTACGCGCCTGCGTGTGCAACATGTCCGGCGGCCCGCTGACCCGCGTGACCCGCCGGTGCCCGAGCGACGCGAGGTACCCGACGACCTTCCCGGCCGACGCCGCTTCATCGGTCCACAGGTTGGCCAGGCCCGGGATCTCGCCGGTGCCGCCGACCACCACCGCCGGCAGGTCGAGCGCGAGCACGGCCGGCACCCGCGGGTCGTCGCGCTGCAGGTCGCACAGCACCACCCCGTCGACCCGCCGCTCGGCGTGCCACCTGCGGTGGACGGCGATCTCCTCCTCGGCGTTCGCCACGAACTGCAGGGCCAGCCCGAACCCGCGCGCCGACAGCTCCACCTGGATGCCGCTGATCAGCTGCCGCCGGAACACCTCGATGCTGAACGCCGCCGACGTACGCCGCAGCGTCAGCCCCACCGCGTCGGACGACGCCCCGTGCATCGCCACCGCCGGCCGGTGCACCGCGAACCCGAGCTCCGCCGCCACGTCCTGGATCTGCCTGCGCAGATCCTCGGACACTCCCGGCCGCCCGTTCAGCGCATACGAGACCGCGACCCTCGACACCCCGACACGCTGAGCGATGTCACTCATCGTCGGCCGCCGCCCCATCCGCAGCATCCTAGCCGCTCCCACCCCCATGATCCGGAAGACTCCTGGTCGCCGCGCGACAACAACTCTTCCGGATCATGAGAAAGCCACAACGCCCAGCCCCCGCGCCCGCCGTGCGGCCCCTGTTTTTCCGTGATCCGGTAAACC
Organism: Dactylosporangium sp. NPDC050588; assembly: GCF_040654975.1. Classification (NCBI taxonomy): domain Bacteria; kingdom Bacillati; phylum Actinomycetota; class Actinomycetes; order Micromonosporales; family Micromonosporaceae; genus Dactylosporangium; species Dactylosporangium sp. NPDC050588. Next base: position 119,874 of record NZ_JBFAJA010000030.1, read on the forward strand.
TTGTGCACCCAGGGCTGCACAAACTCTTCCGGATCATGAGGATCTGTGATCCCGAACGATTGTGGTCGCTCTGGCTACTGAAATCGCACGGGATCATGGGGCAGTGGCAGCCCTCGCTTGCTGGGCTGGTTGGTGCCGGGGTCGTTTCTCATGATCCGGAAGACTTCTGGTCGCCAGAGCGACAACAACTCTTCCGGATCATGGGGCGTCCGCGGCGGCCGGCCACCGGGTGCGGCGCGGTCCGGCCGGCGGCCCGCCTTCCCGTGATCCGGTAAACCTTGTGCACCCAGGGCTGCACAAACTCTTCCGGATCACGAGGCGGGGCCGTGATCCGGAAGCCTTCTGGTCGCCAGAGCGACAACAACTCTTCCGGATCATGAGGATCTGTGATCCCGAACGATTGTGGTCGCTCTGGCTACTGAAGTCGCACGGGATCATGGGGCAGGGGCAGTCCTCGCTTGCTGGGCTGGTTGGTGCCGGGGTCGTTTCTCATGATCCGGAAGAGTTTGTGCTCCTAGAGCGACACAAAGTCTTCCGGATCATGGGATGAGCGCGGCGGCCGGCCACCGGGTGCGGCGCGCACGCGCAGTCCGGCCGCGCGGAGCGCTGGCTGTGCGAGCGCAGCGAGCATTGGGGGTCCGGGGTGAGAATCCCCCGGCGGGCCCCGCCGCGGCAGCGGTGGGG